>VGXD01000105.1 GCA_016873525.1 Nitrospira sp.
ATTACCGGCCATCCCGGCATCGGCAAGACGACTCTGGCCATGGCCGGCGCGCGCGAACGCAAACAATACCTCTATATTTTCCAATGCACGGCCGACACCAAACCCGAAGACCTCCTGGTCACGCCGGTCCTGGCGGAATCGGGCACGATCGCCTACCACGCCTCGCCCCTCGTCTCCGCCATGCTCACCGGCAGCGTCTGCGTGCTGGACGAGGGCAACCGCATGAACGAGAAAAGCTGGGCCTCCCTCGCCCCCTTGCTCGACCACCGGCGCTGCGTCGAGTCCATTGTGGCGGGGCTGCTCATCCAGGCGCACCCCGACTTCCGCTGCTGCGTCACGATGAACGAGGACGCCTCCACCTATGAAGTGCCGGACTACATCCTCTCGCGTCTCCAGCCCACGCTGGCCATGGGGTTCCCCAAACGGGACGACGAATTGGCGATCATGCGCTATCACCTGCCCTTCGCCCCTGGCGACTTGCTGGCCTTGACCGTGGATTTTCTCCAGAACGCGCATCAGATGAACCTTGAATTTTCCGTCCGGGACGGCATCCATCTCCTGCAATACGCGCTCAAGCGTCTGTCCCAGGACCCGACCCATCCGCTCTCGAAGGACGAGGCTTGGCGCGAAGCCTTGACCAAAGTCCTGGGAGAAGACGCGCTGGACCTGGAGGGCCTGTCCCGCCGCAGAAAGCGCGCCTTGGGCGACCAACCGCTGCCCCAGGGACTGGGGGACTTTTTCTTCGACGAGGACGATCCGCTGCATCCGGAGCGATAAACTACAGTCTGAAAGTGTGAAAGTCTGCAAGTCGTAAAGTCCTGGCCATCGACTTGATGATTTTCTGACTTTGTGACTTTATGGCAAAGACCGCCGACACAATCTTCCGCCTCTCGCCTCGCATCGAGGTGCTGCCGATCCTCCACGCCAGCGGAGACCTGGCCCAGGAGGTTCGCGAAAAGCTGATTGCGCGACGGTTCGATTGCCTGGCGGTCCCGCTGCCGCCTTCCGTCGAACAACCGGTGGAGCAAGCCATCCAAGCCCTGCCGCGCGTCAGTCTGGTCGTCCTGCCCGAGCCTGACGAGGACGGCCGCCCTACCGTCAGCTTCGTGCCGGTGGATCCCTGCCAGGCCGCGATCATGGGGCTTCGGGTCGCGATGGGCGAAGGCATCGCGCGGGCCTACATCGATCGGGAAGTGACCGTCTTCGAGCCCAGTCCCTTTGCCGCCCCGGACCCCTACGCGCTCAAACGTGTCTCGCTGGCCTCCTTCGCCTCCGCGCTGATCCCCGCCCTGCCGACTCCGGCCCGCGAGGGCCTGCGCCGCATCGCCTGGATGGCGTTCCGCCTCCACGAGTTGGAATTGGACTACGAGTCCATCCTCTGCCTCTGCCACCTCTCGGACTGGCCCTGGCTGAGGGACGCCTATCGGGAGCGACAGCCCTACGCAGAGCCGGAGCCGGTCCACGGCCGTCCCTCCGTCTATCCGGCCGCCGCCTCCACCCTCTACTTCGTGCTGGGCGAATTGCCGTTTTTGACGGAACTCTACGAGCGGCGGCGCGCCGAACTGCGCTCCGACCGACACCTCTCGGTGGACGGAATCAAGGAACTCTTGCTGGAAACCCGCCGGCTCTGGCACGAGCGGCGTCGGCAGAGCGCCTCGGGAACCCACTCCATCACGAACTGGGTCACGCCCCAACTGTTGCAGCGCTACCTGCAATACGTCCGCAACCTGGCCCTGATGGATCGCCGCCTGACCCCGGACCTCTACAGCCTCGTCTTGGCGGCCAAACAGATGGCCGGGGACGAATTCGCCATCGCCTTGCTGGACACGGCCAAGCGTTATGTCTTCCAGCAAGACGACGGCCAGACCGAAGCCCTGGGCCTCACGGAACCGGCCATCGAAGCCGGCATCGGCAAGTTGGAATTTCCGGACGGACGCATCGCCCAGGCCAAGAACCGCCTCCTGGGTCCTCCGCTCGCCTGGCGGTCGTTGTCCCTGAGGCCGACCCCCGGCCCCGTGACGAGCCGGCGCTGGGCGCAGCGGTGGAATCCCTTCCGCCAATGCTCCTGGCCCCCGGAAGATACCCGCATCGAAAGCTTTACCCAACACGTGCGCGAGCAGGCCCGCGCCCTCCTGGGCGCCGACCTGGCCCGCAGCGAAAAATTCACGACCTCTTTCAAGGACGGCATCGACCTGCGCGAGACCCTGCGCCACTGGCACAACGCGCACCGGCCGGCCAAGGCAGGCCAAGACGCCACGCCGGCCGGACGCGGCCACCGACCGGGTCGCAGGGACATCTATGTCAAAGAAATCCCCCCGGCCAGGGGCAAAGTAGAGGCCGTCATCTTCCTCTTCGACACGCCGGCCGATCCCGATGCCTACTCCTGGCAAGCCACCTGGCAGGCGGAACACGCAGAAGAATCCACGCTCTGTTTTTACGCCAGTCCGTTCCAGGAACAGCTGGTCGGACCAGGCATCGCCCAGTCGCGTTACGGCGGGGCCCTGTTTCTCTTCCCGCCCAGGCCGATCCCGGATATCTGGGAGGACCCTCGGCTGAGCTTCGCCAAGACCCTGGAAGAACGGCTGATCGGCGGCGGGGCCATCCATTCCCTGGACCCCCACGTCGTGCTGGTCTCGCCCGTTCCTCCTCTGGCCGCGTGGCGGAAGGTCGCCCGCCGGTTCCAGCGGCGGCTGGTCACCATCCCCCTGCATCGATTTTCGAGCCAGACCCTGGACCGGCTCCGCCGGTTTCACGTCTTGAACGGCCACGAGATTCGAAGCTACGCGACCCGGTTCATTCAGGAATGACCACGACACCCTCGCCTATGCCATCATCCACCCGATCGAACCCGGACAAACACCGTGAGGCGCAGGATCGGGTTGCCCGGTTGCGGGAGGCGATCCGCCGCCACGACCACCTCTACTACGTCAAGGCCAGCCCGGAAATCTCCGACCAGGAATACGACCGGCTGTTCCGGGAACTGAACGACCTGGAAACGGCCTACCCCGACCTCGTCACCCCCGACTCCCCCACGCAACGCGTCGGCGCCCCTCCGCTGGAGGAACTGCGGAAGGTCCGGCATGAGAAGCCTATGCTGAGCCTCGACTCGGTGGTGACACGCGAGGATGTGCTGGCCTTCGACAGCCGAGTGAAACGGGAACTCGCCAAGGAACTGGACCGCGAACCGGCCCCCGACGACATCGAGTACACGGTGGAACCCAAATTCGACGGCCTCTCCGTCGAACTGGTCTATGAGCACGGCCTCTTCCTCCAAGGCGCGACCAGAGGCGACGGCATCACCGGCGAAGACGTGACGCTCAACCTCAGGACGATGCGGTCGCTGCCCCTCCAACTCCGGGGCGAGGCCCGCCCGCCTGCCCACCTGGTCGTGCGGGGGGAAGTCTACATGCCGCTGGAAGACTTCCAGGCCTTGAACCGCCGCATCACCGAACGGGGGGAGGACGCGTTTGCAAATCCCAGGAACGCGGCGGCCGGTTCGCTGCGGCAACTGGACAGCCGGATCACCGCCGAACGGCCCCTCGTCGTGACCTGCTATGAATGCACGGCCCAATCCGGCAGCCTTCCTCCCACCCATTGGGATGAGTTGGAGGTCTTGGCCGACTGGGGGCTGCCGGTGCCGGCGCAGCGCCGGATCTGCCGGAGCATCGACGAGGTGATCGCCTTCCACGCCCGGATCGAAGCGGAGCGGGACCGGCTGCCTTTCGAGATCGACGGGGTGGTCGTCAAGGTCAACCGCCGCGATTGGCAGGACGCCTTGGGCGAAAAATCGCGCAGCCCCCGCTGGGCTCTCGCCTTCAAATTCACGCCGCGCAAGGAGATCACCGTCATCCAGGACATCGCGGTGTCGGTCGGCCGCACCGGCACGCTGACCCCCGTGGCCCTCCTCAAGCCGGTCGAAGTCGGAGGCGTGACGATCAGCCGCGCCACCTTGCACAATGCCGACGAGGTGGCCCGCAAGGACGTCCGAATCGGCGACAGGATCAAGGTCGAACGGGCCGGCGATGTCATCCCGGCCATCGCGGAACGGGTGCCGGTCCCGGGGGAGCACCGCTCCGCCCCCTTCCGCATGCCGGAAACCTGTCCGGTCTGCGGCTCGGCGGTCGCCCGCGACGACGTCTATTACTATTGCTCGGGCCAAGCGGCCTGCCCGGCCCAATTGAAAGGCGCGCTGGAACACTTTGCCTCCAAGCATGCGCTGAACATCGACGGGCTGGGCAAGAAAACCGTGGCGCAGTTGGTGGATCAGGGATTGGTCAAGGACCTCGCCGATCTCTATGCCCTGACCAAGGAGCAGGTCCTGACGCTCGAAGGCTTTGCGGATCGATCCGCGACGCTCCTCCTGAACGCCATCGCACAGAGCAAGCGCGTCTCGCTGGACCGGCTCCTCATGGGCTTGGGCATCCGCCAGGTCGGGCAACACATCGCCCGCGTCCTGGCGCGCCGCTTCCACACCCTCGAGGCCGTCATGGCGGCCGACCGAGCCGCCTTCGAGAGCGTCCATGAGATCGGGCCGGAAATCGCCTCCAGCCTGGAGTCCTTCTTCGGCGAAGACCACAACCGCCGCGTCATTCAGCGCCTGCTTTCCTTGGGCGTCACGATCGAGACCGCTCCGCAAGTCGCGGCAGCCTCGCAGCGATTGAAAGACAAGACCTTCGTCTTTACCGGCGAGCTGGCGCGGTTCAGCCGGGAGGAAGCCAAGCGGCGCATCGAAGCGCTGGGGGGCCGCGCCACCTCCAGCGTCAGCAAACACACCGACTATGTCGTGGCCGGCAAGGCGCCGGGCTCCAAGCTGGACGAGGCCGCACGATTGGGAGTCTTGGTCCTCACCGAAGACGACTTCGTCGCCCTGCTCGATCAGGAGTAACGACCGCTCATGCCCACACCGCACTCCAAAAAGCCGGCTTCGCGCGCAACCCCGGCCAAGCCGACTCGACCGGGCCGGCCGGCGAAGACCGCTTCGCAGACCCTCCGGAACGCGCAGGCCGAGGCCAAACGGTGGAAAACCCGCCTGGACACGCTCTACGCCACCGTCCCGATCGGGCTCATCTACGTCACACCGACCTTCGTGGTCGAACACGTCAGCCGCTTGATCGCCGACCTCCATGGCTCTTCCATCGCGGCCCATCGAGGGCGACGCCTTCCGGATCTGATCCAACCGGAGCGATGGGCCAGGCTCAAACCGGTGTACGAAAGAATTCTCAAAACCGGCGCGCCCCGGTACGGGATCGAAGAAGAACTGCCCGACCCGCAGGCCCCTGGCCGCACCCGCTTCTTTCTGTCCGAGTACTACGCCGACACGCGCAAGGACGGAACGATCCGGGGCATCCAAGGCGTGATGCAGGACATCACCATCCTCAAGCAAGCGCAGAAGGAGCAGGCGCGGAACCTGCGCGAATTGAAGGCCAAGAACCGCGAACTGGACGAGCTGGCAATCCGCGATCCGCTCACCGGCCTCTACAACCGGCGGTTTTTCGACGAGGTCTTGGCCCGCGAATGGCGGCGGTTCCAGCGCACCGGCGAGGGCTTCACGGTCACGATCATGGATGTCGACGCGTTCAAACGCATCAACGATCAGCACGGGCACGAAGCGGGGGATCAGGCGCTGCAGCTGGTGGGAACGGCGCTCCGCAACACGTTACGAGGGAGCGACCTGGTGGCGCGCATCGGCGGAGATGAGTTTGCGGCGTTGTTGCCCAACACGGACGTGGAACACAGCGGACCGGTGATCGAGAAGCTGCAGCAGGCCGTCAAGAAACTCCCCCTGCCCACCGTTTCCGGCCCGATTGCGATTTCCCTCAGCCTGGGCACGGCGTCGGTCCCCGGCTCCCCCCCCGTCACCTCCGCCGCCGAACTCCTGCGGGTGGCCGACAAACGGATGTACGAGGCCAAGCGCCGCCGGTCAGCCCGGCAATCCAACGCCCGCTGAACCGGCCGTCACGCCGGATTTTTCAACCTTGTCTTCCTTGCTGATCTGGACGCTTTTGATCGTCTTCTGGTCGGCATCGCGCACGGTCAACCGGCACTGGTCCATCACGATCTCTTCCTCCACCATCGGAATCCGGCCCAACCGATCCTGGATCAGGCCGCTGATCGTGTTGGCGTCTTCGTCCAGGCCGACCTTCAAAAACTCGTTGATGCGGCGCACTTCGGTCCGCCCGTGGACCAAAATCTGATTCTTGCCGATCCGCTTGATGAGTTCTTCGGTGATGTCGGTCTCGTCCATGATCTCGCCGACAACTTCTTCCAGCAGGTCCTCCAGCGTGACCAGCCCCATGATCCCGCCGAACTCGTTCACCACGACGGCCATGTGCCGCTTCTCCTGCTGGAACTGCTTCATGAGGTCATCGGCCGGCTTGCCGGCCGGCACAAACAGCACGGGCTGCGCGATGGTCTTGAGCCGGATCTCGGAATGGCCCTGGGCCAATTCCATCAGCGCCTTGGTTTTGTACAAAATGCCGGTGATGTTGTCCAAACTGCCCTCGTAGACCGGGGTCCGGGAGTACTTGGACTTGAAGAGCGACTCCTGCGCCTCCTTCAGCGTGAGATTCCCGTCGAGCGCAAACATATAGTTGCGGGGCGTCATCGCATCCTCGGCGGTGATGTCGTTCAACTGGAAGACGTTCTTGATCATCTTGATCTCTCCGGTCTCGATCACGCCCGCCTTCCCGCCCACATCCAGCATGATCTTGAGTTCTTCTTCGGTCACGAAGGGCACCGTCAAGCCCTTGCCCCCGGTAAGCTTGGCGATCATCGGCTCCAGCATGAACAAGACCGGCGCCAGCGCCTGTTCGATCCAATAGACCGGGTAGGCCATCGCCAGGACGATGGGCCCCGAATGCTTGGCCGCCAAGGTCTTCGGCACGATGTCGCCGAAGATCAGCAGGAGAAAGGTCAGGATACCGGTGGCGATCGCCACCGCCTCCGAGCCGAAAAGGCGGATCG
>VGXD01000106.1 GCA_016873525.1 Nitrospira sp.
ACGGTAGCCGATCAGTTCGTAGTCCAGCGAGGCGTAGCCCTGGGTCTTGGACTTCAGCTTGTCGTAGAAGTCCAGGATGACCTCGTTGAGCGGCAATTCGTAGGTGAGCATGACGCGCGTGGGATCGAGATAGACCAAGCCCTTCTGGATGCCGCGCCGCTCCTGGCAGAGCTGGAGGATCTGCCCGACGAAGCGTTCGGGGGTGATGATGGTCGCTTGAATGAAAGGCTCCTCGAAGCCGGCGATGGCGGAGGGTTGCGGCAGTTTCGCAGGATTGTCGATGTGGAGAATGTCGCCCGCCGTCGTGAGCACTTGATAGACGACCGTGGGGGCCGTGGTGATCAAGTTCAGCCCGTATTCCCGCTCCAGGCGCTCCTGGATGATCTCCATGTGCAGGAGCCCCAAAAATCCGCAGCGGAATCCAAAGCCCAAGGCCAGGGAGGTCTCCGGTTCGTAGACAAAGGAGGAGTCGTTGAGCCGAAGCTTTTGCAGGGCGTCGCGCAGGTCCTCGAACCGCGCCGTGTCCGTGGAATAGAGACCGCAAAAGACCAGCGGCTTGACTTCTTTATAGCCGGGAAACGCCGACTCCGTGGGCCGCGTGGCATCGGTGATCGTGTCTCCGATCTTGGTGTCCGCCGCCTCCCGGATGTTGGCGCAGACGTAGCCGACTTCGCCGGTGTCGAGGCGGGACGTTTTTGCGCGCTTGGGCGTGAACTGGCCGACCTCGGTGATCTCGAAGGTCCGATTGTTGGACATCATCTTGATCTTCATGCCGGGCTTCATCTGGCCGTCGACGATCCGCACCATGACGATCACGCCCTGATAGTTGTCGAACCACGAATCGAAGATCAAGGCCTTCAACGGCTTGTCCGGATCGCCGGCCGGAGGAGGAATCTTCTCGATGATCGCTTCGAGGACTTCCTTCACCCCGCGCCCTTCCTTGGCGCTCACGAGCAACGTATGCGTGACGTCCAGACCCAGCACTTCCTGGAGCTGGTGTTTGACGCCCTCGACATCGGCGCTGGGCAAGTCGATCTTGTTGATCACCGGCAGAATTTCCAGGTTGTTGGCCAGGGCCAGATGGGCGTTGGCGATCGTCTGGGCCTCGACGCCCTGGGTGGCATCCACCAGGAGCAAGGCTCCCTCGCAGGCCGCAAGGCTGCGGGAGACTTCGTAGGTGAAATCGACGTGGCCGGGCGTATCGATCAGGTGCAGGGAGTAGATCTGCCCGTCGTTGGCCTTGTACCGGACGGCCACCGCATGGGCCTTGATCGTAATTCCCCGCTCGCGCTCGAGGTCCATCGCGTCCAGGATCTGTTCGCGGGACTCCCTGGCGGTAATGGCGCCTGTCGTTTCAAGGAACCGGTCAGCGAGGGTAGATTTCCCGTGATCGATATGGGCGATTATGGAGAAATTCCTGATGAGAGTTTGCAAGTCCTTGCTCATGCTACAAAATCGGTTCATTATAGGCGCTCATTCCCAGGTTGTCAAAGAAGAAGCAGGCCCTTATAATCCGCCGAGAGCAGCCCATGACCTACCCTCGCCAGACCGCATGACAGCTCACTCCGACCGCAGCCGCCTTGCCGACTGGGACAAGCAGTTTCTCTGGCACCCCTTCACCCAAATGCGGGAGTGGGAGCAGGAAGAACCCGTCATCATCGAGCGAGGGCGGGGCTCCTACGTCACCGACACAGAGGGGCGGCGTTACTTGGACGGCGTGTCTTCCCTCTGGGTGAATGTCCATGGGCACCGGCATCCCGCCCTCGACCGCGCCCTCCGCGCCCAACTGTCCCGTATCGCGCACAGTACGTTGTTGGGACTTTCCAATCCACCGGCCATCCGGCTGGCCCGCGAACTGGTCCGCGTGGCGCCGCCCGGCCTGACGAAGGTCTTCTATTCGGACAACGGCTCGACAGCGGTGGAAATCGCGCTCAAGATGGCGGTGCAGTACTGGCGGCAGCGCAAGCCCAAGGCGGGACCCAAGCGGACGTTTCTTCGTTTGCATCTGGGCTACCATGGCGACACGGTCGGCGCGATGAGTGTCGGCGGCATCGACCTCTTCCGGGAACGGTTCCGTCCCTTGCTGTTTCCCACCGTGACGGCCGAGCCCCCCTATTGCTACCGGTGTCCCTTGAAACTGACCCATCCGTCCTGCGCCCTGGCCTGTCTGGACCCGGTCGAGCGGCTCTTGAAGCGGCGGCACCGGGACTTGGCCGGTCTGATCATCGAGCCGCTCGTTCAGGCGGCCGCCGGGATGGTGATGGCCCCCCCCGGCTACCTGGCGCGGATCCGCGCGCTCTGCACCAAGTACGGGGTCCTCTTGATCGCAGATGAAGTGGCGACCGGCTTCGGGCGGACCGGACGGATGTTTGCCTGCGAACACGAAGGGGTCACGCCGGACCTCATGGCCGTCAGCAAAGGCCTGACCGGAGGGTACGTGCCCTTGGGGGCCACCTTGGCCACAGAAGAAATTTACCAAGCCTTCCTGGGCGACTTTGCGGAATGGAAGACGTTTTTCCACGGGCACAGCTATACCGGCAATCCCTTGGGTTGCGCGGTCGCCCTGGCCAACCTGGAGGTTTTTCGCAAGGAACGGACCTTGGCGCGGATGCAACCACGAATCACGGCCCTCCGCCGGCTCCTGCGGCCCCTATCCAAACTGCCTCACGTCGGAGAGATCCGGCAGCGGGGGTTCATGGTCGGCATCGAGCTGGTCACGGATCGCAAGACCAGGGTCCCCTACAAGCCGACCGAACGCATCGGCCATCATATTGCTATGGAGGCCAGACGGCGCGGGATGCTGCTCCGGCCCTTGGGGCACGTCGTCGTGTTGATGCCGCCCTTGTCCGTGACGACCGCCGAGTTGGCGCGTATGGTGACGATCCTGGATAAGTCCATCCGCACCGTGACGGAAGCCTTGTCGTAAGGGCGCTTTTGCTTTGGAAGCGTGCCACTGTGCGGTATACTGGCGCCGATTGCCGGGGGTTGATGCGTTTGCGGATGGGGCGGAGAAGGAACGGACGACATGCCTCGTGACCTCCCGATCGGGAACGGCGCGTTACTCATCAATTTCGACAGCGCCTACCGGCTCCGCGATCTCTATTGGCCCCACGTGGGGCTGGAGAACCACTCGAAAGGGCAGGTCTTCCACTTCGGGGTCTGGGTGGATGGGCAGTTTCGATGGCTGGACGATCCCGGCTGGTCGCGGCGGATGGGCTATGCCCACGAAACATTGATGACCCAAGTCGAGCTCACGCATCCCGACCTCCAACTCGACGTGGTCTGCCACGACGCGGTCGATTTTCACGAGAACCTCTACCTGCGCCGCATCGACGTCAGCAATCCCACCGAGCGCGAGCGGCAGGTCCGGTTGTTCTTTCATCACGACCTCAACATTTCCTCCCACGAAGTCGGCGACACCGCCTATTACGAGCCGGAACGGCGCGCGGTCTACCATTACAAAGGCCCGCGCTGGTTTCTCATCAACGGAGCCACGCCGGGGAAACGGCCGGAGGATGCGTCGGACTCCATCGAGGGTTGGCATGTGGGATTGCAACAATGGGCTTGCGGCCACATCGGCGTCAATTGTCTGCAAGGGACCTGGAAGGATGCCGAGGACGGGACCCTGTCCGGGAATCCCATTGCGCAGGGGTCGGTGGATTCCACCGTCGCGTTGCACCTGACTCTTCCCGCCCAAACGACGCAGACCGCCTACTACTGGCTGGCCGTGGGAACCGATTTCGAAGAAGTCACGCGCATCAATCGTTCGGTCCGGCGTCGCGGGCCCTGGCATTTCATGAACCGGACGTCCTCCTATTGGCATCTCTGGCTCGACACGCACCGGCCGGATTTTGCCGACCTATCCTCCGACGTGAGCCGGCTGTATCTGTCGAGCCTGCTGATCTTGCGCACGCAGATCGACAACGACGGCGCGATCCTGGCCGCGAACGATTCCGACATCGCCTCCGCCGTGCGCGACACCTATTCGTATATGTGGCCGCGGGACGGTGCGCTGGTGGCCTACGCGCTGGACTTAGCCGGGTACCTGGACACCACGCGCCCCTTCTACCGGTTCTGCCGCGACGTCATTAGCAAAGAAGGCTATCTGCTCCACAAATACAATCCGGACAAGACTTTGGCCTCCAGTTGGCATCCCTGGGTGCGCGACGGCCACAAGGACTTGCCGATCCAGGAAGACGAAACGGCCCTGGTGCTCTGGGCCCTGTGGAAACATTTTGAGAAGTGGAAGGACATCGAGTACGTCAAGCCGCTCTACCGCGCCTTGATCGTGAGGGCGGCGGATTTCATGGCCGCCTATCGCGATCCTCAGACCGGCCTCCCGCTGCCCTCCTATGACTTGTGGGAGGAACGGCGCGGGGTGCTGGCCTTCACCTCGGCGGCCGTCTGGGCCGGGCTGACCGCCGCCTCCAAGTTTGCCCAAGCCTTTGGGGAAAAGGAGGCCGCCCACCGCTACGGCAAGGCCGCGGCCGACATCAAAGCCGGGGTTGAGCGGGTGCTCTATCGGCCCGACCAGGACCGCTTCGCGCGGATGGCCAACAAGAAGCCGGATGGAAGCTGGGAATTCGACGCCACGCTGGATTCCTCGCTCTTTGGACTCTGGTATTTCGGCATGTTTCCCATCGATGATCGGCGCATCGTCAAGACCATGCAGGCGGTCCAGGATCGTCTGTGGATCAAGACCGGCGTCGGGGGGGCGGCCCGCTACGACAATGACTATTACCACCAGCAGAGCCAGGACTTGGGCAACGTGCCAGGCAACCCCTGGTTCATCTGTACCCTCTGGCTGGCGCAGTGGACGATTGCGACGGCGAAGACGAAGAAGGACCTCAAGCCGGTCGTTCCTTTGCTCGAATGGTGCGTCAAGCACGGCTTGCCCTCGGGGGTGCTGGCGGAACAGGTGCATCCCTACACCCATGCGCCCCTCTCCGTGTCTCCCCTGACCTGGAGCCATGCCACCTTTGTGGCCGCCGTGCAGGAATACCTGGCCAAGTGGCGGTCGTTGTCCGCGTAGCGGCGGCTCGCTCGAATGCTTTGGTAAGATTGTCGTGAATGGGGTGAACGGGCGGCTGAGTGCGGGCCTGCGACCCGTCGGCGCGTCGGGTGGTTAGAAGAACTCGATCTTCTCTCCGCGAGGGCATTTGAGAGCCTCGGCGGCGCTCCCCTCCTTGACGAAGATTTCCACCTGTCCGTTGCTGTTGATCAAGGCCTGGGGGGAAGCCGAACTGCCCTCGGCATAGGCCTTGACCAAGCCCTGGATCGTCGCGCCACCGATACGGATCGTGACCTCCGAGGAGGATTTTCTTGTGGCGCCCTGGAGTTCCTTGAGGTGCAGCGGCGTGACGTTCGAGATCAGATTCCCGTACCGATCCACATAGACGATCCGCCCGGTCAAGGTTTTGTTGTTCACCGCCGGTTCCTGGATGGGCAGGGTCGCGTAGTCCCGAATCAGCCGTCCGAATGAGCCCGGAGGCTGCCCCTTGGTCAGCCAGGCGGCAGCCGGGGCAAAGAGGTCTCGGCCGTCGAAGGTGGCGCCTTCCGAATCCAGCCGGTACTGCTTGTTCTCGATCGCCCGCACTTCCACCGACAATTCCTCCTCGAAGATATAGCTGAGCAGGCCGTTGTCCGGGGCCAGGAAGTAATAGCGCGACGTGCTGACCAGGAGCGGCCGCCGCTGGGTCCCGACGCCAGGATCCACCACCGCCACGTGGACGGTCCCATCCGGGAAGTACCGATAGGAGGACTTCAACAGATAGGCGGCTTCTTCGATCTGTTGGGGCGCCACGTCATGGGAGAGATCGACGATCCTGGCCTGGGAATTGATGTTCAGGATCACCCCCTTCATGCTGGCGACGAAATAGTCGCGCAGGCCGAAGTCGGTCAGGAGGGTGATCATCGAAATGGCGGAGGGCATCGGTCAGAGTTCCTCGAAGCGAATTTCGCAGATTTCGTATTCCACTACTTTGGCCGGGGTGGTGACTTCGACCAGGTCGCCGACGCGGCGCCCGATGAGGGCCTTGCCGACCGGGGACTGCACCGAGATTTTGCTGTTCTTGAGGTCGGCCTCGTCCTGTCCGACCAGGGTGTACTGTTTGCGCTGGTTGGCTTGCACGTCCATCAAGATGACGGTCGCGCCGAAGACGATCGTTTCGCTGGACAGCTTGGACGTGTCGATGATCCGCGCCTCCGCCAGCTTGTGTTCCAGTTCGTTGATCCGCGCCTCGATGAACCCCTGCCGTTCCTTGGCGGCGTCGTACTCGGCGTTCTCGCTCAAGTCCCCGTGCGACCGCGCCTCGGCGATCGCTTCGATGTTCTTGGGACGCTCGACCTTGCGCAGCCGGTCCAGCTCGGCCCTGAGTGCCTCGTAGCCTTTTTTGGTAATGGGCGGCATCGTGACTCCTTGTGCGTCTCCCGCAGGGTTACGCGCGGGGGCTGTGGTACTCCTGCAAGGACCGGATCGTGAGACCCTTTTTCAACGTCGCCTCGATCGCCATGACGGCGGCCTTGGCGCCCGGCATGGTGGTGTAATACGGGAGCCCCTTCTGGAGCGCTTCGCGTCTGATCGATGCCGAATCGGCCTGCGAGGCTCCGCTGCCGACCGTGTTGACGACCAGGCTGATGTCGCCGTTTTTGATGTGGTCAACGATGTCGGGACGGCCTTCCAGGACTTTGTTGACCGGTTCGACGGTGAGGCCTTGCTCCTGGAGATAGGCCGCGGTGCCGCGCGTGGCTTCGAGGAGGAAGCCGAGATGGCTCAACTGCCGGGCCACTTCAAGCGCCGCCGGCTTGTCCTTGTCCTTGACGCTGAGAAAGACCTTGCCGCCCTTCGGGAGAGGGACGCCGGCCGCCGCTTGCGATTTGGCAAAGGCCCAGCCGAAATCTTCGTCGATCCCCATGACTTCTCCC
>VGXD01000107.1 GCA_016873525.1 Nitrospira sp.
ATGAGAACGAGGCTTCTCCCCGCACCAATTCACGACGAATACGATTGCGGCTTGCCAGATAAGACTTTAAGCACGAATTCCATCTGGGACTTCCAAAAGAACGAAACAGTTCGAGCGCATTCCTCTCTACCTGATAAACCGTCTTGCCGCTATTGGTTGGGCGAGTAGGATCATCTGGATTGCGAATTGCCAGACCCGATTCAACAAAATACTTGACCGCCTCGTCTCGGATTGTCTCGCGCGTATTCGGTGCGTACCGAATCCGATAAGCCTTTCGTATGAACTCAATGATGGGAGTACTCCCGCGCAACGGGGCTTCTGCTTCTCCCCATCGCTGCGTCGCCGTCAAACCGAGCAAGGCGAGGAGTGAATACCCCGCAACCTCATTGGACTGTTTTGAACCGAATCCAAGGGCTTGCAAAACGGTTATGGCCTCATGAAGTCTTCCGGACCGGCCTCCCGCCGGAATTTTTCGAGCCTTTGTCGCCATCAAAATAGCTCCCGTTCAACCAGGAGGTCCAAGGATTCCTGTGTCATCTCTAGATCATCAATTCTTTTACCCAACCGTTCCAACGCCACTCGCTCAGGATACTTTAGGGTTCGAAGGTCTGTAGCATTGACTTGGGTGTGGCCGCTGAACAGCCGAAAATACACATCAAGGACGGTTGAGTTGAGGAAAACCGAAAGACCTTTTGCTAAGCATCGGGGAAGTCCGTGTCCCTGTCTGTGATAGTAATTGAGGTGGTTTTCAAATCCAACCCACGCTGCGTCGATCTTGGTTGGATCATAGAGGCACGCAACGACCCGGCGCCGTTCCTCTTTAGCTGTGAACCGTCTGACTAGAGTGTATACGCCGGCTGGCACCAAGAGAGTTCTCGTTCGATCGTTCATTAGGAGAGCGTTTGGCTTCCTTATACTTGGCTTCGGCCAATGGACAAAACCTCCGTTGAAATGACGAGGGTAAATGAGCGGTGCGGTGCCGTGGCTAGGATGTTGGCGAAGGAATGGCCTCGCTCGAAAATCTACCACCCGTCCGGTTGAAACGCTCAACCCAAGCTGGTCAAGCCCAGCCGTCAGTTGCTTTATCATTTCTCTTGCACGGGCTTGCACGTCATCGACCACTAGATGAATGAATCTTTGTGGGTCCTCTGGCTGAACGACATCACAATATGCAACGTGGCGAGTACATATTTTGCTGCCTGGTGCCCCACCGCTAGAAGAGATTGAAGCACGGGATGGCCCCGGTTGCCATTTCGTAGAATGGACGATGACGTTCTCTTGCAAGACTTCATCCTGTGCAAATGCCGCAGAGCGCGACTCGAATACGTGCAATCTTCGCAAGAACATCTCCCGCACAAACTCCGCACGAAACGCCTTGAAGTAAGGACCGTTGCAAAAGCTGCGGGGAGTGATGCTCACCATTTCTCCGCGTGGATTGAGCAGCAACATGGATAACCATACAAATGCGGCGTAGTAATTACTGGTCTCAACTCCCACGTGGCGCAGTTTGGATCGTTCCCTCGATTCGGCGGACAACTTCTTATAAGGGGGGTTCAAAATAACGTGCGTGAAGGATGGAAGACTTCGCGGTTCAAATAAATTGGCCCCTATCAGATGGTCAACCGCTACGTTCAAGAAATCCGCCGTTTCACTATGAGCATCAAATTCTACGCCGTGTTCGTTGCACTCATGTTCGCAAGCTTTGAGCACTCGCTGGAGGCTAGGGTAAAAAGCAGGCTCAATTTCGAAGCAATATGCCCGAATCACCTTCGGACGATGCGGTCTCGTCAGCACTTCCTTAACAAAAGCGGCCGTAAGCGCTCCCACGCCAGCGCCTGGGTCCAGCAACTCAATCGTCGCGGGGACAGTCTTAAACATGGAGGCCATTAGAGCGGCGACATGAGGAGGGGTGAGAAACTGCCCGAGCGCGGACCGGCGCTTTTTGTCGAGCGCACGGCATACCTCAAGCCGACAAAGTTCAGCGAGGTCGCCCAACGTGTTTTTTGCCTTAATCAATCCGGCAAGTGCTGGCACGATGTGTTTCCTGCAATTTCATCGAACTCCACATCCATAATTCTCGGACGGCAATAGTCTACTCAGACCTCCGGATGAATGCCATGCGCGAAAGGTGGAGAAGCTCGTCTCCATTATGGACTCAATGCGGACGAAGAATTTTAAGGCAACCTCGGATGGGAAGGACGGGAGCGGAGGCTTCGCCATAGCGGGAACGAGGCTCCTAAAAAACTAGAGCGGCACCGTGCGCCGCTCAGTTATTCCGATGAGGCGCACGGTCAATAGTATGGCAGCCCTCGCCATACAATGGCAACGCATTATGGCAGAGCCGGAGCCGCCCGCCCTTCGCCAGCCGAGGCACGCAGCTAGCCTCTTGTCAGCTTCCGATACCTGATCCGGTGCGGCTGGTCGGCTTCCTTACCCAGCCGCTTCTTGCGGTCCGCTTCGTACTCGCTGTAGTTGCCCTCGAACCAGACCACCTTGCTGTCGCCTTCGAAAGCCAGGATGTGGGTGGCGACCCGGTCCAGGAACCAGCGGTCGTGGCTGCTCACCACCGCACAGCCGCCGAACTGCTCCAAACCTTCTTCCAAGGCCCTGAGCGTGTTCACATCCAAATCGTTGGTCGGCTCGTCCAAGATGATGAGGTTGGCCCCCTCGCGGAGCATGCGCGCCAGGTGTACGCGGTTGCGCTCGCCGCCGGAGAGGTCCTTGACCTTCTTCTGCTGCTCCGTGCCGCCGAAATTGAACTTGCCGCAGTAGGCGCGGGAATTCACCTCGCTCTTGCCCAGCTTGATCGTATCCGATCCGTCCGAGATGACTTCCCAGACCGCCTTCTTGGGATCCAGCGTCCGGTCCTGATCCACGTAGCCGAGCGTGACCGTGTCGCCGATGCGCAGGGTGCCGGCATCCGGCTTCTCCTTGCCCACGATCATCCGAAACAACGTGGTCTTGCCGGCCCCGTTCGGCCCGATGACGCCGACGATCCCGCCGCGCGGCAGATTGAATTCCAGGTTCTCGAAGAGCAGCCTGTCCCCGAAGGCCTTGGTCAGCCCCTTGGCTTCCACGACGACATCGCCCAGGCGGGGTCCCGGCGGGATGTAGATCTCCAAATCGCCGGCGGCCTTTTCATGTTCCTGGCTGAGCAGGTCTTCGTAGCGCGTGATGCGGGCCTTGCCCTTGGCGTGACGGCCCTTGGGCGACAGGCGAATCCATTCCAATTCGCGCTCCAGGGTTTTGCGCCGCTTGGACTCGGCCTTCTCTTCCTTCTCCATCCGCGCCTGCTTCTGCTCCAGCCAGGCGGAGTAATTGCCTTCAAAGGGAATGCCGTGTCCGCGGTCCAGTTCCAGAATCCACTCGGCCACATTGTCCAGGAAGTACCGGTCGTGGGTCACGGCGATGACCGTCCCCTTGTACTGCTGGAGATGTTGCTCCAGCCATTGGACCGACTCGGCGTCCAAGTGGTTGGTCGGCTCGTCCAACAACAGAATGTCCGGCTCCTGGATCATCAGGCGGCAGAGGGCCACGCGGCGCTTCTCGCCGCCGGACAGCATATCCACTTTCGTATCCGGCGGGGGACAGCGCAGCGCGTCCATGGCGATCTCCAACTGATGTTCCAGCTCCCAGCCGTTGGCGGCCTCGATCTTCTCCTGGAGCTGGCTCTGCTTCTCCAGCAGCTTGTCCATTTCCTCGGGAGTGCAGTCGCCCAGCTTGTTGCTGATCGCTTCGTAATCTTTCAGGAGCGTCACCACCTCATGACGGCCTTCCTCGACCACTTCCTTGACCGTCTTGCCCTTCTCCAATTGCGGCTCCTGCTCCTGGAGCCCGACCGTATAGCCCTTGGACATCGTGATCTGCCCCAGATAGTCCTTGTCCAGCCCGGCGATGATGCGCAAGAGCGTGCTCTTGCCGGAGCCGTTCAACCCCAGCACGCCGATCTTGGCTCCGTAATAGAAGGAGAGGTAGATGTCCTTCAGCACCTGCTTCTTGGGCGGATAGACTCGGCCGACGCCGATGAGCGAAAAGATGATCTGTTTGTCGTTAGTGGCCATAGGCTCCTTTGTTCGGTGAATCGCGTTCGCACGGTCAACATTAACAAAGCCTGGGGCGATTCACAATCCTCCCCTCGACTGTCCGGTGGTCAGAAGCACGCCGTTATGATATATGAATAAGTAGGAACCGTGGCCAGTCCATAATAGTGCTCGACGCGAGTTCCCGCACTGGAAGAGGGTGCGTCCATGCCGAGTCCATTTTCTCAATCCTGCACGACGCGCAGCCATTGCCGCCTGGTCAGCGCCGCCTGGCTCCTCTCCCTGCCGTTCGCCCTCGTGGGTTGTGTCGGAGCGGGTTCGACGCTCTTCGGAGCGGGAGCGGGTACGGCGACGGGAAGCGGCGTCTCCTACACCATCGACAACATCGCCTATAAAACCTTCAGTGCATCCGTGGACGACGTTGAGAAGGGCATGCTGAAGGTGCTGGCCAAGATGGAGTTCCCCGTGGCGTCGGTCCACCGGTCCACCGGGGGGATCAACGTCCTCGCCAACAGCGCGAATGCCGCCCACGAGTTGGACATCGAGATCGATCTGGAGCGCCTCAGCCCGCAAGCGACCCGCATGCGGGTCGTGGCCAAGCGTGGATTTTTCCTGAGGGATTCCTCGACCGCTGCCGAAATCCTCCTGCAGACCGGCAAGAGCCTTGAGAAGGGCGAGAAGGCGGGAGCCACCGCGCGAACCGATCTTCCCTCTGGTCCCACCCCCTAGGGCGTCAGCCGCGCGCCGACTTGAGCAGGTCCTCGAAGGCAGCCGTGACATCCCGGGGCTCGCGGAGCGGGCGGTGGAAAGCGATGCGGCAACCTTGAACCCGTTCCCCCGCCTTGAGCCGCAAGTGAAAGCCCAAGCGGTCCACCGCGGTCATCCTGGCCTCTTCTGCCTCGGCATGGCCCTGCGCCTTGGCCAGCACCAGCAGGGTCTCAGGGGCCGCGTTCATCTTCCGAATGATTCCCGGGGCTTCGTCGGCCAGCGGATCGACGGCAGCCTGCGCATAGTCCCCGGTCGTCACCCAGCCCATCACCCCGAACCCGCCGACATAATAGACGTCCACGACCTCCATGCGATAGAAGCCGAAGTCGCCGAAATCCGCCCAATAGGCGGCATTGTCGAAGCGGGCTAAGTAAATGCCACGGACCTCCTCCTGGTCCGGCTTGGGCACCCTCCCAACCGTCCCCATGACCGTGACACGCGACGCGCCTAAAGGATCGCCGCTTATGTCCGGCTGCATGACCAGGAGGCTCGCACGGGCATCCGCAAGCAGGTTCTTGGTGTGCATGGCCATGGTGCTGATCAGAAACAGCGGGCGGCCTTGTCCGTCCAATCCATAGGGCATGACCGAGCCGAAGGGCCAGCCCGGCTGTTTCAGGGAGAGCGTCGAGAGGCTCCCGATGCGGCCCAGATGCATCAGCGTGCGGGCTCGCTCGGCGAGCGTGGGCTCCGGAATTTGGGGCTCGTCGGATGGCGGCCCGGCGCTATGCTGTCTGGTTGATTTCGACAAAGGGACTCCCTCCCATCTCTATTTTCTTGTTCTTATCGGACAATCGCTTCACAACCTTAGCAAAGCCGGCCGTGGTTCACAATCAGATCGTCCAGATCGCCGGTGACGAGGGACGGGATTTTATGGTACATCTCACGGCAGGGTGCAACAGGGGGCGCTGGGCTCCCGCAACGACGGACACGCCATGAACTTCTGTAGTCACTGCGGCAACCCGGTCGGGCTCAAGGTGCCGCCCGGCGACAACCTGCCTCGCTTCGTCTGCGACACCTGCCAGGCCATCCATTATGTGAATCCCAAGGTCGTCGTGGGCTGTATTCCCGAATGGGACGGCCAAATCCTCCTCTGCCGCCGGGCCATCGAACCCCGCGTCGGGCTCTGGACCTTTCCCGCCGGCTTCATGGAAGCGGGGGAACATACGGCGGAAGCGGCGGCCAGAGAGACCTTCGAAGAAGCCCAGGCCGAGGTGGAGATTACCTCCCTCTACGCCGTCTTCAGCCTGCCGCACGTGAGCCAGATCTACGTGGTCTTTCGAGGCGCCATGCACAAGCCGGAGTTCGGAGCGGGGAGCGAGAGCCTGGAGGTGCAGCTCTTCCCGCATGAAAAAATCCCCTGGGACGCCCTGGCCTTTCCGGTGATCCACGAAACTTTGACCCGCTACGTCCAGGACCGGGATCGCGGCCAGTTCGACGTCCACCTCGGCGTCGTGGCAAAAACCCCGGATGGGTTCTGACCGAGGCCAGTCCGGAGGCTTAGGAGCGGAGGATGTCCACCACCTCCTGCGCATGCTCCTTGACCTGCACGTTCGGAAAGATGGCCTTGAGCCGCCCGGCCTGGTCGATGACGAAGGTGCGGCGGCGAGGACCGGCCAAACGCGCCAGGGCCGGCACCAGCCCGATGACCGGCCAGGCAGCCCCATAGGCCCGCTGCACGACACCATCCCTGTCGCTCAGCAGGCGAAAGGGCAGGTTGAATTTCCTGATAAATTCTTGGTGCGAGGCTTGCCCGTCCGCGCTGACCCCCAGCACCACCGCGCCGGCCTGAGCCATCGACTCACTCGCGTCCCGAAACCCGCAGGCCTCGATGGTGCAACCCGGCGTGTCGTCCTTCGGGTAAAAGTAGAGGACGACTTGTTTGCCGCGAAGCCCACGGAGCGACACAGGCCGGCCTGTGTCGTCCGGCAGGGTAAAGTCCGGCGCCTCCTGTCCTATCTGTAATCCAGCCATTGGCTCTGGCTCCCTTCGTGATGGTCTTCAATCCTAAAATCCGCTGCCAACCCCTGGCGCACCCGTACTGTACCTAGCCAG
>VGXD01000108.1 GCA_016873525.1 Nitrospira sp.
GAGGAGTCGTGCGAGCCGGCGCCGGTTCCGGAGCGGAGGGCTGCGCCCTGCGCATCGGGGGGGGCGCTTGTTGTGACGGTGGAACAGCCGTCGGAACTGCCGGCTTGGTCATCGTGCGCGGAGGGACCGGCGGAGCCGGCGCCCGGCGCGACGAGTCGAGGGGGCCGGTTCGCGGCGTTGAGACAGAAGGGCTTGGCTGAGGCGTGGTCGCAGGTCGAGCCGGAGCCGGAGCGGAGGCGGCGGCCGGGACAGCGGAAGCCGGCGCGCTTGGGTGCGACAGGCGCGTGGCCCGCACGGCCGCCGCTTCGAGCACGAACCTCGGATGCGCGCTCAACCGGAGCGAATCTTCGGTCTGGGAGAAAATCCGAAAGAGTTCCTGGAGCTGCTCGGGCGAGAAGGCCTTCGCATCGGCGGTGATCTGGCGAAGCTCTTCTTCGGAGAGGTCGATGATCTTTTGCAAGTCTTGCAGTCCGTCCAGGGCCGACACGGACGGCGGCGTTTTCGACTCCGGCGACGTCACGGCGGCCACGAGCAGATTGCGGAGGTGCTCGACCACATCCGCGCAGTAGGCGCGGAGATCATGTCCTTGATCGAGTACCAGGGCGAGGACGTGCAGGGCGGCCGCGCTGTCCTGCGCCATGACGGCGGCGATCATGGTGCGGACGTGTTCCTGGGGCACGGCGCCGAGCAGCATTTCCAGATCGCTGTGGCGAATGGTCTTGCCCCCGAAGGCCACGGCCTGGTCCAGGAGGCTGAGGCCGTCGCGCATGCTGCCTTCGCTGGCCCGCGCGATGGACGCGAGGCTGCGGTCTTCCACGGCGATCCCTTCCTGATCCGTTACGTGGCGTAGGCGCTGGACGATCTCGGTCTTGGTGATGCGGCGGAAATTGTAGTGCTGGCAGCGGGACAGGATGGTGGCCGGAATCTTGTGGATCTCGGTCGTGGCGAAGACGAAGACGACGTGGGCCGGCGGCTCCTCCAGCGTTTTCAGGAGGGCGTTGAACGCCGAATTGGACAGCATGTGAACTTCGTCGATGATGTAGACCCGGTAGTGACCGCGGAACGGCGTGAACTTCACGTTCTCGCGGATTTCCCGCACGTCGTCCACGCCGGTGTTTGACGCGCCGTCGATCTCGACGACATCCACGGAACTGCCCTGGGCGATCTCCAGGCAGTTGGCGCAGGTGTCGCAAGGCGTGCCGGTGGGGCCTTGTTCGCAGTTGAGGGCCTTGGCCAGGATGCGCGCCACCGTGGTCTTGCCGACGCCACGGGTGCCGGAAAAGAGGAAGGCGTGGGCGATGCGCTTGGTGGTGATCGCGTTGACCAGCATCTGCACGATGTGGGGCTGGCCGATGACATCCCCGAATGTGCCGGGCCGGTACTTTCTGGCGGAGACCTGGTAGTCCATAACTCAGTTGGAAAGTCTGAAAATTACAAGTCGAAAGTCTTGCACCGAAGCTGATTGTACCGCGACCTGAGGACTTTCGGACTTGATGACTTTCAGACGTCTTCAAGAAAGTGGGGCTAGGTGATCCTGCGGCACCCAGACTGGCCTGCTTACCGTTGCTTCCTTCCGGACCTGGCGGGGTTCACAGGATTCTGTCGCACAGGGCCCAGCCCCGTTTCTTTGGCGCGCTAGAAACTCTCCGACGGCGAACCCACCGGGCAGTGGTGCGCCATATTTACCAACAGGCAATGGCGACGAGTGCCGTAAAGCGGTGTCGCGCAGCGCGACGCCGTTAGAAATTCTCCGTCAACTTTGGTGCGTCGTGTTCCCAATAATCCTGTCGCGGAGCGACACCTTTTCACGGGCCAGGAAAATCATTGCCGCTCGGTACTCTGGCGCGCCACTGCCTGCTGGCTAATAGACCGGAAGCTTCTCGCGCGCCAAGTAATGGCGGAGAGGGTGGGATTCGAACCCACGGTCCCGTTGCCGGGACGCATGCTTTCCAAGCATGTCGATTCGGCCACTCTCGCACCTCTCCGCGCCATGGAGCCCAGTTATGCAAACGTGTCCTTAACGAGGGAGGCATCTTAGCACGCGGGTTTTGCAGCAGCAAGGGAAGGAAGGGCTTGCGCCTTGCTGGCCGCTTCCCTATGCTGGGGAGCCACAGTTCGGAGGTGTGCGGATGTCTCAGGAGAATCAATCGGAACGGGCGCTCGCTCGCGTGACCCTGCTGGCGGACCCGCGCTTTTTGCCGGCCCTCACCGATCTGGTGGCCGACATTGCCGCGACGGTCGGGCTGGAGAAGGAGGCGGCGCGGAAGCTGGATGCCGTCCTGGATGAGATTTTCCGCAACGTCGTGGAGCAGGGGTACAAGGGAGACAGCAGCCAATCCATCGACGTCATCCTGTCTCAGCGGGGCCATTCCCTCGTGGTCGCCGTCGAGGACAAGGGGCTGCCCTTCGACTATCGTCCATTGCAGGCAGGCCAGGATTCCCGCTTCTCCGCCGTCCTCTCGGCCGGCTATGTGGATCAAATCAATTTTTTGTGAATCGCGGACCCAACGGCAACCGGGTCGAACTGATCCGGGAATTGCCCGCCGAAGACTTTCGAGACCGAGCGGACCCCAAGGAGCATCAGGCCACGGTCGAGGCAGCGGAAGCGCATCCCGACGAAGCGATTGCGACCCGCCCGATGAGACCGGAAGAGGCGGCGGACTTGGCCCGCCTCGTCTACCGCTGTTACGGCTACACCTACCCCAGCGGGTTTATCTACTACCCTGAGAAAGTGGAAGCGCAACAACGCGCGGGGCTGATGAAATCCTATGTGGCCTGCAACCAGCGCGGCGAGCTGATCGGGCACCTGGCCATGACCTTCCCTCGGCCCGGCGCCAAGGTGGTCGAATCAGGACAGGCGGTGGTCGATCCCCGCTACCGGGGTCATGGCCTGTTCCAGCGCATGAAGCTGCAAGCCCGCGACGACGCTGCCGCGAACCAGGTGGTCGGCATCTACAGCGAAGCCGTCACCGTCCATCCCTATAGCCAGAAAGGGAGCCTCGATGTGGGGGCCCATGAGGTCGGCTTCCTGCTCGGCTATACGTCGGGAACCGTCTCGTTCAGAAACATCAGCGAGTCCGAGAGGCCCAGGCGTCAGTCGGTTGCCTTTCTCTACCTCACGGCCCTCACCCATGAACCGGCGACCGTCTTTCTGCCGGCTCCCTATCAGGGCCTGGCTCAGGCGATTTACGGGGCGGCGGGGATTCAGCGGATCGTCACAGACGATCAGGGCCTGAGCCAAACAAACCTCGCACAGTCGGGCCATCTGACCGTCTCGCTCCGTCCCGACCACAACCAGGCGATTCTGACCGTGGATGTGCTCGGCCGGGACACGCTGGATTCCGTCCGGTCCCATCTGCACGAGCTTCGCCTTCAGCGCGTGGACTGTATCTATGTGGACCTTCCCCTTGTTCAAGAGGGAGCGGGGGAACTGGGCGCCAAACTCCGTGAACTCGGCTTCTTCTTCGGGGCCCTGATCCCGGAGTTCGGCCAAGGCGATGTGTTGCGGTTGCAGTACCTGAACAACGTGGACATCGTGCCTGCGGACATCCACACGGCGTCCGAAGCCGGACGCAAGCTCCTCGCCACGATCCTTAATGACCAAGCTGCCGTGATGCCATGAACGTTCATTTGCGAGAAGAGAGTAAGGAAGTGCAATCATGACTGCTGCACCATTCGATCCCATTCAGTACAAAGCTCAGCAGAAGCAGGACTGGAGCCATGTTGCCGCCGGTTGGAAGAAGTGGTGGCAGACGATGGAGCACTGCGCCAAGCCGGCCAGCGACAGGCTGGTCGAGCTGGCGAAGATCGAGCTGGGCCATCACGTCTTGGACGTGGCCACAGGCATCGGAGAGCCGGCCGTGACCGCCGCGCGCAAGGTCGGGCCAATGGGCAGGGTCACAGCAACCGATCAGGCCCCGCTGATGTTGGCCATCGCTCAGGAGCGGGCTGCCGAGCTGGGGCTGACGAATCTGGATTTTCGTGAGATAGACGCCGAAGCCTTGGACTTTCCGGAGCAGAGTTTCGATGCCGTGCTTTCTCGCTGGGGACTGATGTTCCTGCCGGACCTACCCGAAGCCCTGACCAGGATTCATCGGCTGTTGAAGAAGGGCGGGCGGCTGGCTGCGGCAGTCTGGGGGCCTCCGGTGAAGGCGCCCTTCATCAGCGTCGCGATGGGGACTGTCAGACAACAACTCCAGGCCCCTCCGCCGCCACCCGGCATGTTAGGACCGTTCAGCCTGGCTGATGTGACCCTCCTGGAGCTTGCGCTGGCGCAAGCAGGTTTTTCCAACATCCGCAGCGAGCCGCTCACCCTGACCTTCGAGTGGTCCTCGGCTGAGGACTATACCCGTTTCCAACAGGACATTGCGGCGCCGATCATTGCGATGCTGGCCAAGGAATCAGCCCAGCGGCGGGCAGCCATTTGGCAAGCTGTGACCGATGCGGCCGGGCAATATGCCGGCTCCGACGGGAAGGTGCGGATGGCCGGTGAAGCCATCTGCGTGGTTGCAACACGCTAGACGCAGTCTCGCGCCTCAGAGCTTGCAGGTATTCTGGTCTTGCGTACCGGCCACTGTCTCGCCGGGGACGGTGGCTAAAATTTTGTAGTGGCCCAGCCCCAGTTCCTTCCCATAGGCCTGGCCGACCAACACATCCTGCACGTGCTGGTGGTCCCAGGCCCTGAAATAAGACGGCCCCTCCTTCAACCCGTCGAACTGATATCCTTCCAGGGCCTTGATGACGGCAGCCGTGTCGGTTGTGCCGGCCCGTTGCACCGCCTCCAGGATCTGCGTCATCGCCGCATAGCCGAGGTAGCAGCGCGAGGTCGGGGTGTGGTTGTACTTGTCGATCACGCCTTGGATGAAGCGGCGGGAGCTTTCGGTGTTGACCTTCGGGTCCCAGATCAGGCCCCAGACGCCGGCGTTGTTGGCATAGCCGAGCGGCCGGCCGATCTGCTCGCCGCCGATCATGCCTCCGACGCCGATCTTTTCCTTGGCCAGCTCCATCTGCGCATAGGCCTTGAGCGCGTGCACAAGGTCCCAGCCGTAGAGGTTCAAGATGATGATGTTCGGCTTGGCCGCCTTCGCCTCGGTGAGGGCGGCGGTAAAGTCGGTTGTGCCGAAAGGAGTCGTGAAGCCGCCGGCGGTTTTGCCGCCCTGGGCCATGAGCGCCTCGGTCATGGCCATGAGCGCCGACTTGCCGTCCATCGTGTCGGCGGTGATGGTGTAGAACCGGGTCCCGTAGGCCTTTACAATGTGCGGCGCCACGGCGCCGGCCATCATGCGGGCATTGGGCATGAAGACGAAGGTATGGGCATCGCAACGGGGACCGGTGAGTTCCGTGATATGGGCGCCGGTGACCATGAAGAGTTTGTTCTCCTTCTTGGCTACTTCGGAGACCGTGAGGGCCACCTCCCCGTTGAAGGTTCCCATCAGGAAGTCCACGCGATCGTCCTGGATCAGCTTGTTGGCGGCCTTGATCGCGGTCTGCACGTTCGAGGCGTCGTCCGCTTCGATGATGCTGACCGGCCGTCCCAGGACGCCGCCCTTCTTGTTGAAGAGGTCCACCGCGACGGTGGCCCCGTGGACGTCATGGATGGAGGAGGTTTTATAGGGGCTGGAAAGGGGATCGAGAATCCCGACCTTGATCGGCTCGCCGGCCTTCGCCCCGTCCGCCGCATAGGCCGCACTCCGATCATCCATCAAGCCCAGCGCCTGCCTCGCCACATCCCCTAAGGCCAGCGCGCCGGCCGTCAACACCGACGCTTGCAGAAACCGTCTGCGCGACATATCAGTCATGGAGGGCCATCCTTTCCTTTATGAGCGGGGAGTTCCATCTTTCCGCTGAGTGCTATTACTCTACCATCAGGGCAAAACACAACGCCACATGCGCCGTTGGTTTAAACCACCTAAGTAAATATTTGACCTGTTCCTGAGGACTCAACTTTTACCACAAAAAGAGCGCCCTGTCACTTCAGTTGCATCAGGGGGCACGCTCGATGGGCAGGGACGGGCATAGTCTTTGCTTCCCCCGTTATCCTTCCCCCTCATCCGCACATGGCCTACAAGCTTTTGACGCCACCCCCTCGCTGGAGAGCGAAGATTCGCCTACGTTTTCACCGCATGACGCTTGACCTCCAGTTCGGCAATGCGTGCCTTCAACGGTCCTACGAGTTCTTCCACCTCCGCCGCCGAGTACCGTGGCGTGATGTACTTCGGGCAGTTCCAGTCGAACGAGACGACGTCGATCAGCACCACCCGCTCCACGCTCGACTGCATGCTCGGATCCCAGACCTGCGTCACGAGTTCCGAATGGGACCGCGCATCCTCCACCCGGGCATGGCCGAGAATTTTCAGCCGCTCGCGGTTCGGATAATCCATCAGAAACAGCGCGACGCGGTCGTTCACCGAGAGGTTGCCCGTGCTAAGCAGTTGCCGATTCCCCTTGTAATCGGCGAACATCAGGGTCGTCGGATTGAGCACCCGCAGAAACCCCTTGGGCCCGCCACGATGCTGAATGTACGGCCACCCGCTTTCGCTGATGGTCCCCAGGTAGAAGCTGTCACGGGCCGCAATGAATTCGGCTTCTGCTTCCCCCAATGGATCGCGTTCCGGAGCGCCGACGATCTTCGCCGCATGCCCGTAGTAGGCCTTCTGCGCACGGCAGACGGACTCCGTCATGGTCAGATCGAGATATTTCGTCGCCATCGTTTCCTCCTGCGCGTCAGAACACCACCGTCTGCCATCCTTCGGCCAGGTACCGGCGCAGGCTCAAGAGGCCCGCCGTTCCGGCCAGCGCATGGTCTTTCACGATCGGCACACCGCACGATTTGACACTGTCTG
>VGXD01000109.1 GCA_016873525.1 Nitrospira sp.
CAGAATCCGGTCCACATCGTGGAGCGTGGACAAACGATGGGCAATGATGAAGGTCGTCCGGCCCTCGGTCAACACGTGCAGGGCTTCCCGAATCTTGACTTCGGTCTCGGTATCGATGTTCGAGGTCGCCTCATCGAAAATGACGATTGGGGGATTCTCCAGCAACACGCGGGCGATCGACACCCGCTGCTTCTGCCCGACCGACAGTTTGACGCCCCGCTCGCCGATCCAGGTTTCGTAGCCGTTCGGCAACTCGGCGACAAACTCATGGGCGCGGGCCGCGCGGGCCGCCTCCTCGATCCTGCTCTGATCGGCCGTAAGGTCGCCGTAGGCAATGTTCTCCCGCACCGTGCCGTTGAACAAGAAGGGCTCCTGCTGCACGAATCCGATCTGGCTACGGAGAAAGGCCAGGGGCAGCTCGCGCACGTCCACCCCGTCGAGACTGACCGAGCCGTCACGCACGTCGTAGAAACGCATCAGCAATTTGAGCAAGGTGCTCTTGCCGGCGCCGCTGGGGCCGACCAGCGCGATCCGTTCCCCCGGCTTGATCGCCAGATTCACGTGACGGAGGATGGGCACGTCCGGACGGTAGTGGAATGACACCTCCGCGAACCGCACCGCTCCCTCCAGCCGCTCTTTGGGAGGGGCCGCCCCAGGACGATCCTGCACGTCCGGCGGCGTGTCCAGGATATCGAACACCCGTTCGCTCGCCGCCAGCGCGTGCTGAAGCATGTGGTTCACCGAATGGATTTGATTGATCGGCACGTAAAACAACGCCAGGTACGAGAGGAACATGACCAGTTCTCCCACGGTCAGGACGCCCTGCAGCACCTCCTGGGCCCCATACCAGAGAATGACCACCGTCCCCAGGCTTCCCACGAAGATCATGCTCGGCGAGTAGAGGGACCAGAGGTACATGGCTTTCAGGTTGCTCTCGCTGTACTGCCGGCTCAACGCGCTGAACCGCCCCACTTCATAGGCCTGCCGATTAAACCCCATCGTCTCCCTGATCCCGGACAGGGCATCCTGAAGATACGCGTTGAGGTCTGCCGCATGTTTCCTGATGGCATGGTAATAGCCATGTACGCGTCTGGTGAACAGCGTGGCGGACAGGATCAGAATCGGGATGGGGAGCAGGGACAAGAGCGCCAGCTTCCAATTCAACGCAAACAGCATGACCGTAATGCTGACCAAGGTCAGCGCCGCCGTCAGCATGCCCTCCAACCCGTCGATGAAAATCCGCTCCACATGTTCGGTGTCGTTCGACACCCGCGACATGATCTCCCCCGTGGAACGGTTTTCGTAATAATTCACCGAGAGCCCCTGCAGGGCCGCAAAGACCTGCAAGCGCAGATCGTGCACCACGCGCTGTTCCAGCAGGTTGTTGAAGCGGATGCGGATGGAGGCGAAGAAGTTTTTGAGCCCGTAGGCCAGCAGGAGCCCGCCCATGACCCAGGGCAACACCGTCGCCCGGCGGGCTTGGATCACGTCGTCGATCACGATTTTGATCAGCCAGGGTGGCACCAACTCCAACGCCGTCGTCAAGCCGGCGCA
Organism: Nitrospira sp.; assembly: GCA_016873525.1. Lineage (GTDB taxonomy): Bacteria > Nitrospirota > Nitrospiria > Nitrospirales > Nitrospiraceae > SCVQ01. The sequence goes on from VGXD01000109.1 coordinate 1,555, forward strand.
GAGAAGGGTGGTCACCGCAAGCAGCCGGTAGGGCCGGAGGTAGCGAAGGACGCGGAGAAGGGCTGTCACAGGGGGGTCCTATCGGCGGATTGGGCTAGATAACGGTTGCATGCTCCTGCCGCCAGTACTGGTCGAATTCCTCGAGATGGGTCAGGGTGGACAGGTCCGTCATGCGGTCCAAAAACACCTTGCCGATGAGGTGATCGATTTCATGCTGGATACAGACGGCAAAGAGACCGGTGGCGTCCAATTCCAAGGTGGTCCCGTCACGATCGAGGGCCCGCACCTTGACCATCGAGGGCCGCGTCACCTTGCCGCGAAGCCCCTCCACGCTCAAACACCCCTCCCACATTTCGACCTGATTGGGGCCGTAAAAGACGATCGAGGGATTGATGAGCACCGTTTGCGGAAACCCGCCTTCTCCCCGGCATTCCATCACGATGACCTGCTGCGATCGGGAGACTTGGGGCGCCGCCAGCCCGATCCCCTCCTCCTCGGCCATCGTTTCGAACATGTCGTCGATGAACTGCTGTAAGGCCTTGGAGTGGATCTCGCGGGGATCGACCGGCTGGGCGATTTGTCGTAAGACCGGGTTCCCCAATTTAGCGACGGTTAGCAACGCCATGACGCTCACTCATGTGATGGTGTGGGCAGCCCATGCAACAACGGACACAACGGCTGTTCTATTTATAACACAGCCTCTCGCGGGCCGACAACCACGGCAGACCTCGGCGAAAACGGCACGCTTCGCCCGTTCAGTGCGGCTTTCTTGGCCGGCGAGGCTCCGGCAGTTCAAACGTCCCCTGCGCTTCCTTCCACCAGTCCAGCCATTCCTGTGTCCACTCGACCCGATCCTGCTTGGACGATGTTTCCCAGTCATGCACCTCGCTCTCATGGCGAGTCAGCATCCACAGGGAATTGATCGCCGTGACGGAGACGAACCGCTCCTCATCAGAAATCAGCCCGATCAGAACCGGCACCACCGCCTTCTGCCTCACGTATCGGGCTTCGAACGCTGCGGTTTTCCTGGTCGAGGAATTGGGGTCCTTGGCCATCGCCTCGATCGCCGGAGGGACCAGGGCGGGATGCAGCCGGACCGCAACCCGCAAGGCATGTTCGCGGACCCGCGGTATTTCGTTCGGGTCTTTGGCCGACTCGACCAAGGCCGGCGCCACGCTGGCCTCCTTGAGCATCAAAAGCGTTTCGATCGCGTTGTATCGAATCCGAGGGGACGGCATTTTGAGCGCCTTGACCAGAACCGGAGCCGCCGGCGGTCCCAAGTGGACAAACTCGCCCATGGCCCAAAACTCTTGCTTCCCCTCCAGGAGCGGCAACAGCGCCTCGGCCCGCTTGGCTTCCTCCTCATCCAAGGGCTTGGCTGACGGAGGCACCGCCGTATCCGGCACTTCTCCAGGCTTGGGGGGAGCCTCATACGGCACCTGCCCCAAGACCATCGGCACTTCGAACGCCGCCCCGACAAGCAAGGCGGACATAACAAGCCAGGCCGACCAGATTCGCTTTTTGACAGCCCTGTTTTTCATAGACCTCATGCCCCTATGGTAATGATTCCGGTCAGAACGGATAGTCGAGGCCGACGAAGGCATTGCTTCCGTCTTTTCCATAGGCAATGTCCACCCGGCCGACGACATTGGGCCTGGCCATGACGCGCAGCCCCACGCCCGGATTGACTTGAAAATTTTTGAAGCGATCGATCAATTTACTCGACACTCGGCCGATATCCAGCGAGGGCGCCACCTCAAGGTCGATGTCGTGGTCGAAGGCCCGCTTGGTCAGCACCCGTATCCGTTCTTCGAAATTGACCAGGAGCGCCTGGTCGTCGACGAAGCGTTGGAGACCGAAGGCCCGTAACGTATTTTCTCCTCCGAGGGTCGGCAGCTCGTAAAAGGGCACTTTCCGCCCGGTTACCGACTCAAAGAGCATGCGGGCCACAAAGACCTTTCTGCCGGAGTCGTGAGGATGCAGATGCCGCATATCCACGACATAATGCCCCCACCGATTCGGCGCGCTGCGCACCACGTTCGAAGCCAATTCCGCGGACACGTTGACATAGGTCCCGCTCGACGGCGTCAGCAGGTCGTTTCGCCTATCGTAGAGGATGGACAACTGGCTGCCGAAGATCTGCGCGCCGCCCATGCCCGTCGTATCGCCGAAACGACTTTTCGTCGAGGGCAGGGTTGAGATGATGCCATCCTCGACCCTGACATCGCGGTACCGTTCGGTAAACATCAGCGACAAGGCCGGGCCAAGATTGATGCCTACCGTGAGTTTTCCGACTCCTTCCCGACTCGTATAGTTCGTTTCGTTGTAGAGCGGCGCCCTGTTCCCCAAACCGAAGAAGCGGGCGAAGGGATTCTTAAACCAGCTGAACTGCGTGGCGAAGATATAGCGCCCGCCCCCGGCTCCCATGTTTTTGTAGGCCAGGTCGAAATACTTGGCGACTTTTTCGGAATACGACGCCACGGCGCGATACTGCACATTGTTCGACCGGTAGCCATAGTAGTTCATCGTCGCCTGGGCGCCGACGAGGGGGTTGTAGAGCACTTGCGGGGCTAAAATGTCCTCCACCTCTCCCTGCTCATTGCCTTTCAACGTGACGGCCAGCGCCCCGACCCAATATTGTTCATTACGGTTGTACCCGAAAGCCGGAAGCGGAAAGGTCGTGGTCTCCCCCTTCCCGGTCAAAGGCTTAAACTCAGGATGCTCCTTCGGCGGATCATTCACCGACCCTGGCACAACAGCTTTCGGCTCTTTGCCCTCTTGGGCAAGCTTGGTCCCATCCTGCTTGGTCTGAGCCAACACAACCGCTCCCTCCTGGAACGAGCCTTCCTCCGCATGATCGAGGGTCGCAACCCGGCTTCCGAAACTCCCCGCACCATCGAACCCGGTCACAATAGTAAATGGCCCGTTGCCAGCCCGGTTCGCAGGGCTCGTTGCGTCATAGGAGGACGACCTGCTCCCGACTCTGTAGAACCGGGCCAAGGGATTCTTCCCCCAGGCCTGAAGAGCGACGATGGATCGCCACCCCCCGGTCCCCATGTTCTTGTAAGCCGCATCTAAAGAGGTTGAGCTTGTCCCTGAAAAGGACACCAGAGAAGAAGCCTGGGCATTGCCGGACCGGTCTCCATAATACGGGCGCTGATCACCGCCCCAGGTCCATTCGTGAGGAGAGTCCCCCGATGCCAAGAGAGGACAAGCTGTCGGCGCGCTTCGCTGGGAAGGCTTAGCGAGGCCAGATCCCTGCTGACCGTTTTGGGTAGCCGAAGCCGCTTCGAGGCAAGGGGGAACTCCCGCAACGAGAACAAGCAGCACTCCGAGCCATCGAGGCGCCAGGCCGGCCCGGGGTAAAGAAGTCCTGCAACGTCCCAAGAGGGCTTCGTGCCGGGCAGCAACAAACTTCATGAAGTCTCGACCACGTACCTGTATCAGTTCACACCGCCCTTATGAGCAATACGGTCTTTTCCTTCGCTGTCTAGAAGCCCCATCTCAATCCTCCGCAAAGCAACACAAGCCTACCGGCACTCAGTTACACGGACGTGGCATCCGATTCTGCGGCTTCCTCCTGTTTCCTGTTTTCCCAGCGATGCAGCAACTGATAGAGCACCGGCAGCACCATGAGAATCAGGACCGCCGAAGTGAGCATGCCCCCGACCACGACCCTGGCCAAGGGCTGTTGCGACTGCGCCCCGATCCCCGTGGCCACAGCGGCCGGCAAGAGGCCGATGGCCGCCGCCAAGGTCGTCATCAAAACCGGCCTCATGCGCACGTCGGCGCTGGTTAAGATGGCCGTCCGCAAATCGTAGCCCTCCTCCATGAGGTCCCGAATCCTGACGACCAGGATCAGGCCGCCCTGGATCGCCACCCCGAACAACGAGATGAAGCCCACCGCGGCAGAAATGCTGAACTCCGTTCCCGTGAGCAAGAGCGAGAATATGCCCCCGACCAAAGCAAAGGGCACGGCCAACAGCACCAGCACCGCGTCGCGGAAGGAGTTCACCGCAAGGAACACGAGAAACAGGATGAGCACCAGACTCAGCGGCACGATGGTCGCCAAGCGTTTCTTCTCGTCCTGCAACTGGTCGTATTCCCCGTGCCATTCGATCCGGTAGCGTTCCGGCAGCGTGACCTGTTTGCGGATCATGGCCTCCGCCTCCTTGACCGTACTCTCCAAGTCCCGCCCCCTCACGCTGAACTTGATGGGAATGTACCGTTCGTTGTTCTCCCGGTAAATGATGAAGGCGCCGGTTTGCAGCGAAATGGCAGCCAACTGCTTGAGCGGAATCCTGGCCCCGTCCGGCGTGCTGACCTGGATGTTGCTGATCGCCTCCACGTCCTGACGATACTCCGGCAAGAACCGCACGACCAGATCGAACCACCGCTCGCCTTCATAGACCCTGGTGACCGCCTGCCCTCCGATCGCAGCCTGGATCACCGTGTTCACGTCCGAGACCAGAAGCCCGTAGCGGGCGCAGGCTTCCCGGTCCACCTTGATCAACAGATTGGGCTGTCCCGTAAGGTGAAAAACTCCAAGGTCCTTCACCCCCGGCACCTGTTGCATCACTTTCTCGATCTCCGACGCCTTGATTTCCAGCAGCGCCAGGTCGGTGCCGAAGAGCTTGATCGAGTTTTCCCCCTTGACGCCGGACATGGCCTCCTGCACGTTATCCTGGATCACCTGGGAAAAGTTGAAGTTCACGCCGGGAATCTTCCCCAGCACCCCTTCGATCTCCGCGATCAATGCCTCCTTGGTGGGCACCTCTTTCCTCCACTCCTTGTGGGGCTTGAGGTTGACAAGGAACTCCGCGTTGAAAAAGCTGGTCGGGTCGGTGCCGTCGTCCGGTCGTCCGAGTTGCGAGACGATGTTGGTGACTTCGGGGAATTGTCTAAAAATCCCCCGAACCTCGCCGGTCAGGCGATCGGCCTGCTCGAACGAAATGTCCACCGGCATGGTCGCGCGGACCCAGAGGTTCCCTTCTTCCAAGGCCGGCATGAACTCCCCGCCCAAAAACGGCACGGCCACGAGGGCCAGCACGAACAATCCCACCGCAAGGCCGATCACGATCATCTCGTGTTCCAAGGCCCAGTGCAACGCCTTCATGTAGGTCCGCCGGATGCCCCGCACCACCGGCATTTCTTCTTCGCGCATCGACCCGGTAAGCAGCAAGGAGCAGAGGGACGGGGCCAGCGTGAAGGCCATCAACAGCGCCCCGCTGAGGGCGAATCCGTAGGTCAGCGACATA
>VGXD01000110.1 GCA_016873525.1 Nitrospira sp.
GGGAAGCCTCGCTCCTTGAAAAAAGTTTTCTGCGCAAGCCGATTTTGCAACACGTGCAAGACGCGGCTGGAAGGTCTGACGGGGATCCGTCGCTCCAGGGCCTCGACCACGGCAACCGGGATGTTTTCCCACTCGTAGGTCGCCGCGCTGATTGAACCGGCAAAGGTTGCCAGGGCCGTGGCATCGGTGAAGGGCGCGTTCAGCGGCAGGTCGGCGATCTTAAGCGCCGGCGCATCGGGGTCCGGATCCCAGGCCGCGACGCGATAGCCCAGGCGACGGGCGGCAACCGCGCACATCGCCCCCAATTGCCCCCCACCGATGACGCCAATCATGGCGCCGGGCTCGATGCGACCGTTCATCGTTAGCTCGACAGTCTGGTCCGTTTCTTTTTGGCGGGCGCTGGCGAGAGCGACCCGGCCGACGCCAGGACCGCCTGGGTCTGTTCGGCGCGGAATCGTTTGAGACGGCCGTAGATAGCCGGGTAGCGCCCGGCAAGGATCTGCGCGGCCAGCAGGCCTGCGTTCTCCGCCCCGCCGATCGCCACCGTCGCCACCGGAATCCCGCGCGGCATCTGCACGATCGAAAGGAGCGAATCGAGGCCCCGCAGATTTTCCGTGGGGATCGGCACGCCGATGACCGGCAGCAGGGTTTTGGCGGCCAGCATGCCGGGCAAATGCGCGGCGCCGCCCGCCCCGGCAATGATGACCTCGATGCCGCGGCCGACCGCTTGCTCCGCATAGGCAAACAGCCGGTCCGGCGTTCGATGGGCCGAGACCACGAAGAGTTCGCTTGGCACCCCCAATTGCGTCAACACCGCCACGGCTTTCTCCAGAACCGGGAAGTCGCTTTTGCTCCCGCCCAGCACGCCGACCAGCGGCACGGCACGGCCTCGCCCACCGGCCTCCTTCGCTCCTCCCCTCGGCTGCCCCATGCAAGGTCTCCTTCTCTTTCCGCTCCGCAAGCGGCGCTTCGCCGCACGCGCGGCAGGGCTCCCACCTTAGCGTTTCTCCCACGCAGGGGTCAAGGCGAAACCGCCTCCCCCGCCCAGCCAAACAATTGACCAATACTGGGGAATCCTCTATGATGATCACCGGTTAGGGTTGGCTAAGATCCTTGCTCTCTATGCTGCGTATTCAAGATCGAATCAGGGGGAAGGTCAAAGCGCTCGTCGACCTGCCGACGGGGTTGGACGACATCGAGATCGACAACTTCGCCACCTCCACAAAACTCCAAGCCTGGGAACTGGTCCGCATCCCGGACTATCTTCGCAAATACGGCAGACTGGCCATCAAGCTGCTGGTGCTCCTCTTCGTCGCGATTGCGTTTATTCCCTGGACCCAGACCATCATTGCCAGCGGACAGCTTTCCGCCTATACGCCCTACGAACGGCCGCAGGATATCGAGGCGCAGATTACGGCTCGCCTGATGAAATGGCACGTCTTCGAAGGCAGCCGGGTGAGGCAGGGAGAACTGATTCTCGAGTTGAGCGACGTGGACCCCAGTTTCATGGCGCCGGACCTCCTCTCGCTGCTGGAGCAACAACGGACGGCGCTGGAACAGAACCGCAAGGCGGCCTTGGAGCGGGCCGACGAGCTGACCAAGCGGATCAAGGAGATGACCAACCTCGTCAGGACGGCCGTGCCCTCCGCCGAGGCCCGCGTGATGGAAGCGGAAAACAAAGTCCGCACCGCCGACCAACGCGTGGTCTCCGCCAAGATCGCCCTCGACACGGCCGAGTTGAACGTGAACCGCAACAAGCAACTGGCCGAACAGGGCTTGGTGTCGCAGCGGGAACTAGAATTGTCCATCCAGGCGGCCATTGCCAGCAAGGCCGATCTCAAGGGCGCCGAGGCCATGATGAAGGAGGCCCAGCAAAGCATGCGCGCCTTGAGCTTCGGACGAGACCAGGTCAGCGCCGAAGTCCTCCAGCGCCTCATGGAGGCGGAGGCGGCCAGGGCCGGCTCGCTGGGCGAGGCCGCGCGGGCCTCGGACCAATTGGCCGCCGTCGGTCTGCGCCTCTCCAACGCCACGCAACGTCGAATCGCCAGCCGCGTGCTCGCCCCCATGGACGGCACCGTCGTGCGCATGGCCGAAGTGGGCATCGGAGAAACGGTCAAGCCCGGCGACAAACTGGTGCGCCTCTCTCCGACCAGCGCGGACAAGGCGGTGGAGTTGGTCGCGGACGGGCTGGATGCGCCGCTCCTCAATACAGGCCGGAAGGTCCGTCTGCTGTTCTACGGCATCCCCGCCATTCCGCTGCCCGCCTGGCCGGAACTGATGGCCGGGACCTTCGGCGGGGTGATCAAGGTCGTGGACCAAGTGGACGACGGAAAGGGCAACTACCGATTCTGGGTGGTTCCGGACCCGAACGATCGACCCTGGCCCGAGCAAGCTCACGTACGCCAGGGCACCAAGGTCATGGCCTGGGTCATTTTGAATCGGGTGCCCCTCTGGTACGAAATCTGGCGCCGCTTTAATCTGTTCCCGCCGGACTATCAAGAAGGGCCGCCCTCGTTGCTGGATACGCTCTTGCCCAAAGCCGGCCTGAGCGCCAAATAGTCCGTTGCCGTTGCGTTCCACGGATAGTGACTCTATGACGCGACCGTCCATTTCGTATCCGATCATCCTGGGGGTGCTGTTGGCGCTGTCCGGCACGGCTTGGTCTGCGGCTCCCGAACCCGCGCCGCCGGCGACGCCGCCCGCTCAAAAGGCCGGGCTCCCTCCCATTCCCCTCTCGCTCGACGAAGTCCTGGCTTGGGTGGACCGAACCCACCCGCTCTTACAAGGGGCCGGCACCGACAAAGTCGTCGCCAGGGGACGGCTCTTGAAAGCCCTGGGCGCCTTCGAACCGTCGCTGGTCAACGATATGGAGATCGAGCGGTTCATCTCCAGCACGAACCCGGCCAAGGGCACCCAATCCGTCGGGTTCAACGACACCTTTCTGGACATGCGCTCGCCCACCGGCATCAGGGGCATGGCGGGTGTGCGCGAGTCCATCGGCGCGGCCAAAATCCCGGACCTATCCTTCAGCAATCAGAACCGGCAAGTCCTGCTCGGCGCCTTCATCCCGTTGCTTCGCGGGCTCATGGTGAACCCGGAAAACGCCGAACTGCAGCGGTCGGGGCTGGCCGATCCGCGAGCCGACATCCAGATCGCCAAGACCAGGCAGGATTTGTTTCTGGGCGGGGCGACCCAGTATTGGGACTGGGTCGCGGCCTGGAAGCAGGCGGATATCCACAAACGCGCCCTCAAGGTGGCGGAAGACCGGCTGAAGCAGATCGAACAACGCGCCAAGGCCGGCGCTGTGGCGCCGCTCGATGCGGTGGAGGCAAACCAGGAAGTGCAGCGCCGGAAAGAAGGCCTGGCCGCCGCCATGCGGATGGTCGAGCAGGAACAGTACAAGCTGTCGATGTACCTCTGGGACCGCAACGCGCCGGCTTCGCCGGGCGGAGAGCGGGTGCCGGAATTTCCCAAACAGATCTCCCTGCCCTCGCCGGAATCGGTGCGGGCGGACAAGCTCAACGCCAGGACCGCCAGGCCGGAGGTCCGCGAAGTGGACATCGAGGCCAAGCTGAACAACATCGACCTGGAGCTGGCCAAGAACAATCTTCTGCCCAGCCTGGACCTGGAGGCGGCGCCGGCCAGAAGCCCGGAAAAATTCGTCCTCGGACTCGGCTACCGCTTCGGAGCGGAACTCAGGGTCCCCTTCCTCCAACGGCGATCGACCGGCGAGGTGCTGGAAGCCCAGGGCAAGGCGGACCGCTTCGTGCTGATTCAGCGGTTCCGCGAACAGCAAGTCATCGTGGATGTGGACAACGCCCTCTCGGCCATCGAACGGGCCAAGGAGCGGATCGCCGCCTCGCACCAATCCTTCCAACTGGCCAAGACGTTGGAGGAAGGGGAACGGTTCCGGTTCAGCCTGGGCGCCACCAGCGTGTTGTTCGTGAACCTCCGAGAGCGAAACTCCGTGGACTCCGAGGGCCAATGGATCAGGGCCTTGGCGGACTACCAAAAAGCCCTGGCGCTTTACCAATGGGCCACCGGCGCCTGGGCCAAGACCCCCAGCACGGCCATTCCCGTCAGCTATCGGCCGCTAGACAAGCCATGACGACGCAGACGGGTTCGACAAGAGACAAGAGGAAGGTGAGCCGTTTCGATGCCCTCCGGTAGACCTGAATATCAACCGAGCCAAGCCGGCCTCACCTGGGATACGATCGCCCGCCTGGGTCTGCTCCTCCGGCTCGAGAAGAAAATTCTCGCCCTCATCGTTTCCTATGCGCTGGCGATCGCCCTCTTTTCCTTGATCATTCCCCTCACCGTTCAAGAGATGGTCAATACCTTCGCTTACGCCATCCAGCCGATCATGATCCTGACCCTCGTCGGCATCATGGCCGTGACCCTGGTCTTCGTCGGCGGCCTGCGGGTATTGCAGACGCGATCCATCGAGATTCTGGTCCAACGCCTCTATACGCGGATCGCGCTCGCGCTCACCAAGCAACTGCCCCGCTTCAAGGATGAAGCCTTTGCCGGCCGCTACATGAACTATTTCAATGAAGCCGAGTTCCTGCCGCGGGCCCTCGTGGCCATGATGGTCGATTTGATCAACGTCATGATCGGCGGGGCGGTCGGCATGACGCTGTTGGTCATGTACCACCCGTATTTTCTGGTGTTCAACGTCTTGCTGCTGACGGGGTTTTTGACCGCCATCGTGATGCTCAGCCGGGGCGGGCTCCGGATCACGATGAAGGTCAGCGACCTCCACTACGAGACCCTGAACTGGCTGCAGAACATCGCCGACAATCTGCTGCACTTCAAAGCCACCAACAGCACGCCGCTGCTGCTGAAGAAAACCGACGAACTGGTCTACAGTTATGTGGCGGCCCGAAAGGTGCGGTCCGATATCATCCATCGGCAATACAAAGGCTCGATGATCTGGCAAGCCCTGGGACACAGCGCCTCGATCGGCGTGGCCGGGTGGCTTTTGTCCACCGGCCAGATCACCCTGGGACAGTTCGTGGCGGTCGAGGTGGTCGTGGGCACGCTGCTCTTGAACTTCGATACCGTCGCCAAGCGCATCTACGCCATGTTCTTCGCCTTCACCTCCCTGGCGAACCTGTCGTTCCTGTTCTCCCTGCCCAAGGACAGCGAAGGCACGAAGATCACGGTGCCCCTCCCGGACCCGACGATCCACGGCGTCAGAATCACCTGTAAAGAGCTGTCCTTTGCCTACCCCGACTTCGGTCCGGTCTTTCAGAACCTGGACATGGAAATTTCACCGGGTGAAAAAATTGCGATCTTCTCCAATAGCAGCACGGGCAAGACCACCCTCGCCATGGTCCTGGCCGGTCTCTACACCCCGACCGCCGGCGTCATCCGTTACAACGACGTGGATGTCCGGGATCTGGACCTGGAGTCTCTCAATGCCTGTCGCGGGCTCATCCTGGACTCCCGGCTCTCCCTGTTCGACGGCACGCTGGAAGAAAACATCACCCTCGGCCGGCCCGCCATCCCCTACAACGACGTCTTGTGGGCCTTGCGATTTGTCGAGATGGAAGAAGAAGTGGACGCGCTGCCGCTGGGCTTGCAGACCCCGATCAAGGCCAGAGGGAAAGCCTTTACCAGCAGCCAAATCTTGCGGATTCTGGTGGCTCGAGCGATCGTCGCCCGTCCGCAGATTCTGATCCTGGACGGCACGCTGCACAGCATGCCGCAAAGCCTGCGCGAAACGCTGCTGCGGCGGCTGTGCTCGAAAGAAGAACCCTGGTCGGTGATTTTCGTCTCGAACGACCCGACCTTGAAAGCCCACGTGGATCGTCGCCTCATGTTGGATTGACCGTTCCCGTCGGTGATCCCCGGGGCTTCCGTGGAGGCGGCCTGACGCCGCCGGTAAGAGGGACCGTGACCAGTCGATTGCCGTTTCTCCGCCTGAGACCGACCTGGAGCCAAGTGCTCATCAGCCTGCTGATCGCGGGACTGGGCTGGCTGGGCGCTCATGCTCTCAGCCGGGTGGATCAGGACCTCCGCATCATGTACACGGAGTACACGCTGGCCGCCACAGACCTGGCCCACATTTCAGCCGACGTCATCCGTTTCCGCACCACGGTCATTCGATCGCTGGAAGCCTCTTCCAAGAAGGACTTCGACCGCATCACCGCGTCCCTGCCGGATCAGCGCGCCCGCATTCAGCACGCCGTCGATCGGTACGCCTCGGCCAGTTTGCGCGTGTCGCGCAGCGGTCGCAGCGAACCCCAAGACATCAAGGCGGTCCAGGAAAGCCTGGACGCCTACTTCGCCGCAGCCAGCCGCACCATGCTGCTCATGAGCCAGGTCTGGAACGCCCCATCTCCCCATGAAGCCGCAGACCTCCGGACCAAGGCAGAGCTGCAGGCCGCCGACAATGCCGGGCCCAAATTGGTCCAGGTCAGCCTCGCTTTAGACCGGCTTCTCGAAACCGTCGCCGATGTCGCCAAGGACATGCGGGACGAAGGAACCAGGACCATTCGCCAGACCAGCACCAGCCTGATCGTCGGCAGCGTGCTCATCGCATTCCTGAACTTGCTGTTCCCCCGCCGTCCTGGTTCGGCGGACCGCTCGGAAGAAACCCCGCCGGCCCCCGCGCTCCCAACGGAACCGCGCGAAGCCCCGCCCTTCGACATCCCTGTGGAAAACGCCGACCCTCTGCTCCGCCGGGAATAACGCCGTCCCGCCAGCCCATCGGCAGCGGCACGACAGGCCACACGGCGCCCCTGAGAGACTTTGATCGACGCGTTAGAATTTGGGGATGGCAGGGAGCGCGACGCGACCGTC
>VGXD01000111.1 GCA_016873525.1 Nitrospira sp.
GGCCGCATTGCGCTGCACGAACTGCTGATCGGCACCGACCGCATGAAACGGCTGATCCAGTCCAAAGCCAAGACCGAGGACATGGTCGCCGTCGCCCTCGAAGAAGGCATGACCACCCTCATGCAAGACGGCATCGGGAAAGTCCTCCAGGGCCACACCACCTACACGCAGGTCAAGGCCGTCTGCATCAAGTAGCGCCGCCGCCGACTTCGGCCACCGTTTTATTTGTTTGGGTTGCGGAGTCCGGCGTTACTTCGCCGCGTCCGGCTCAGGCTGCTTCAGCGCAGGCTTGACGGTCACCGTCCCAAGAAACAGCTTGTCGTCCGGCTGCGCCGCCCCCCACCAGTTGTCTTTGGCGTCCAGAGGCTGCGAGGAATGATTGATGACGCCCCAGGCATTCTTGACGATATTGTTGTGGTGCAAGGCCGGCCGGGCTTGGCCGCTGCAGATCACCGCGGCATTGTTGAGGTGCTCGGCAAGCGTCGAGTAGGAAACTTTCGGCGAGGACTGCCCCCCGCATTCCAACGCGCTTTGGAGGTTGCGCGCGATCACGGCATGGGCGATCTCCGGACTCCCTTCCGCAACGTGGAGCGCGATGGTCGCAGAGTCGATCCGGACATGCTTGAGCACGCTCGGCGACGCCCCCGCCCCTTCAAACCGTACGGCATTGACATAGTCCCCCGGCTTCGGAGAGGCATTGGCGGAGGTTAAGGCAATGGGGCGATGCTTCGTGCCGAGGGCATGGATCGCGCCCCCCCGCACCACCAAGCTGTTGTCGCCCTCCTTGAACCGGATCACCACGCCGGCCTGAATCACCAGGGTTGCGCCCTTGCCGATCACCAAGGGACTGCTCACCACATAGGGACTCTTGGAGAGCAACAGAAAGGCTGAGTCGGCAAGAGCGCCGCCAAGGTCCGACCCCAGCGCCGGAAGCACCACGAGTTTTCCGACCGGCTCAGGACCATCGAGGTAATCGTCGATTTTGACGGCGCCATCGACCTTTGCCAGCACCGCCTCCCCGTCGCTCGTGCCCCACCAGTTGCCACTGGCCTCCACCGGCGCCGTTGCCGTCGCATTCCAGAGCTGGAGCCCGCCGTTGTCGAGCACCGCATTGCCTCGGAGCGTCACGTGCGGCGCATGGGTGAGTGCAAGCCCGTGGCGCTTGTTCTGCACGATCCGGTTCGCGGTCAGGACCGGCGCGGCGGAATCCTGCACCGAGACCCCATCCTCCAGATTCCGCGCGATCTGCGTCCGCTCGACCAGCGGATGAGCCGCCGCCTGGCTTACCTTGAGCCCGACTCCGTTCTCCACCAACTCGCTCGCGACGATCTTGGGGGAGGCCCCCAGACACGTCACCCCCACGGCGGCCTTCGTCACGCGCACCCGCTCCAGGACGTTTTCCCGCTCACCGGTCCGATCGAAGACGATCCCGGACCACGGATGTTCCTGGCTGTCCGACTCGGCCGTCAGGAGGATCGCCTGTTCGGCCGTTCCGCGGGCCAGCAGGCTGCCGCGGACAATCAGCGCCCCCCCTTTGGACTTGACCACCGTGCCCGCCTCAATCGTCAGCGTCGCCTCCGGCGCCACCACCACGTCGCCTTCCAGCACATAGGGACTTTCTCCGGCATACCACGTCGTCTTAACCTGGATCGTTCCCTTGACCGGCGTAGGACCGGACGCCACGGGAACCCCGATCACGGCCTCGGACCACTTACTTTCATTCCCCACCTTGTCAACGGCCGCAACCTTGTAATAAGACGGTTTCCGATTCATCAGCTCCTTGGTGTCTTTAAAAAACGGCATGTCGCTGGTGCCCAGGAGTTGGAACTCCGTCGAGGGCGGGATGTTCTTGTAGATTCTGTACCCGGCCAGATCGGCCTCCCGGTTAGGCTTCCACCGTAAGTTCACCGCTTGGTCCTCTGTCAGAACCGTCAACCCGGTCGGGGCCGGCGGCGGGTCCGTATCCAGCGTGACCGGCCCGAAGACATCCTCCCAATCCAGGGTCGCGCCGGCCGGATCGGACAGATGGCCGACAATGGTGAGGGCCGTGGCATTGTCTCCGGGCTGCACGTTATAGAAGCCGGTATAGAGACCGGGCTGCGCCTCGGTCATCGCTTGATCCGGCCGATAGGGCCCGACATCGAACGTCGCCCGCAACTGGGCGTCGCCTTGAAGCCAGACCGTAATCTGATCGCCGGTCTTCCGTGTGAGAGTCGAGGCATCGCTCATCACCTGCCTGACCATCGGCTCCTTCACGGCGTCACCGGCCTTGCCGACCGGGAGGGTCTGCAGCATCTCCCGAAACAACTCATTGGCCGCCAGTTGCACCGCCATGTGGCGCGAGACAAAGGCGTTGCCGGCGGGGGCCGGCAGCATGGGCGGCCCGGTCGGCGCGCCGACCGACTTCTTGGCTTGCGGCGGAGAGGGCGTCCCCTGTTTCCAGACCACCGTGCCCGTTTCCGCTTTCACCATCCGCAACTTGATCTCGACCGTCGCTTTGCCCTGGGGCCCATCAAGGCCGCGCTCGATCTTGGCAATCTGTCCGAAAACGACCGCATCCGCGCGAGTAATGGCCCCCAATCGACCGGCCGGCAGCTTGAGCACTTCTTCAGGTCGAATGAGCCCCTTGCCCTGCAACCGCGCATCCGTTTCTGCGGGACGCTGAGTTCCGTAATGCCTGGCCCGGAGATGATTGGCAAGGGTTCTCCGGATGATCTCAGCCGCGGCCTTCTCTTCCTCCGTCGCTGCCGCTCCGGACGGAAGATCAAACGGAACGATCGCCACCAGACGCGGAGGCGGCTCCTTCAGAGGCTCCTTCAACGGCTGATCCTTGGGTTGATTCTGGCTCTGGGCTGGAGGCGGAGCAACCGCCGGCGATGCCGCCTGACGGATCACACAGCCGTTCATCAGCCAGAGGGCCGTCAGAGCAAACACTGCGAGGGCCATCAGGGGTCTGCCGGCACGGGACGGGTCGGTGGCAAATCGCGGCTGGGCTGTCTCAGTCATGCAGGTGTCCAGGACATGGCACAGGCCGAACATCGTGAGGGAAATTCAGAATAGAATCCCATCGCCGAAATGTCAACCGCGCGGCGAGTTTTAGCCATCGATGGCTGCGGCTCCCTGCGGAGTCCTCCCTCGATGGCGTAAGTAAGAATAGTCATGGCGACCATGGCTCCTAACATCGTATACTGTGCCTTTCCATCAATCGAGGGACTATGGCACCACCGGTTCTGTTGAGTTGCGAGTCGATCAGTAAGGCCTATGGGGTCAAGCCCCTGTTCGACGACCTGTCCTTGACCCTCTTCGACGGCGATCATGTGGGCGTCGTCGGACCGAACGGGTCGGGCAAATCCACACTCCTGAAAATCCTCGCCGGTCTCGAAGAGCCGGATGGCGGCACGAGATCGATGCGCCGACAACTGCGCGTAGGCTATGTCCCCCAGGACGCCGTCTTTCCGGAAGACCAAACCGTCGAAGAGGTCCTGGCGCAGGCCCTGGAGGCGGAGGAGTTGGATCCCGGCGAGCACCACGGACGCATCGCAAGGGCCTTGAGCGTCGGAGAATTTCGCCAGGCCGACCAGTCCGTCGCCACCCTGTCAGGCGGCTGGCGAAAGCGCTTGGCCATTACCCGCGCGCTGATCCTGGAGCCGGACGTCCTCCTGATGGATGAGCCGACCAACCATCTGGACGTCGAGGGCATCCTCTGGCTGGAAGCCCTCTTGCAATCCGAGGCGAAAGCCTACCTCGTGGTCAGCCACGACCGCCGCTTCCTGGAGTCGGTCGCCTCCCGGATGCTGGAGCTGAATCGGTGCTACCCCAACGGGCTCTTCGACGCGAAGGGCCGGTACAGCGATTTCCTGGAGCAACGCGACGCCTACCTCCAGGCCCAGGCGAACTATCAATCCTCGCTGGCCAATCGCGTCCGCCGCGAGGTGGAATGGCTGCACCGAGGCCCCAAGGCAAGGACGACCAAATCCAAGGCGAGGATTCAGGCAGCGGGAGAGTTGATCGAAGAGTTGGGCACCGTGAAAGCCCGGTCGGGACAGGCCACGGCCGGGATCGACTTTACGTCCTCCGGACGCAAGTCCAAACAGTTGCTCGTCGCCACGCAAGTCGGCAAAGCGTTCGGCGGCAAGCCGGTCATTACAGGCCTGGATTTGTTACTGTCCCCGGGCCAGCGGCTCGGACTGCTGGGCCCCAACGGCAGCGGCAAGAGCACCTTGTTGCGGCTCCTGGCCGGAACGCTGACGCCAGACGAGGGCACGATCGTCAGGGCGGAGGGCCTCAAGGTCGTCACCTTCGAACAACACCGCGAATCGCTGAACCAGACCGTCACGCTCCGGCGAGCCTTGGCGCCGTCCGGCGACCTGGTGATCTATGCGGACCGCCCGGTCCACCTCGTCTCCTGGGCCAAGCGCTTCCTCTTTCGGCCGGAGCAATTGGACTTGCCGGTCTCGCGCCTGTCCGGCGGCGAGCAGGCCCGGCTGCTGATCGCGAGGCTCATGCTCCAACCGGCGGACCTGCTGATCCTCGACGAGCCAACGAACGATCTGGACATCCCCACCCTGGATGTCCTGGAAGACAGCCTGCTCGAATTCCCCGGCGCCTTGATTCTCGTGACCCACGACCGCTGGCTGCTGGACCGTGTGTCTACCCAACTCTTGGCGCTGGACGGCACGGGACAGGTCGAGTTCTTCGCCGACTATGCCCAGTGGGAAGCGGCACAGGAACGAGCGGCCTCGGCCCCCCGCACATCCGGCGCCCCCAAGGCCGCGACCAGCCGGGCCGACAGCGGCACGCCGCCGCTCCCCAAACGGAAGGGCCTCTCCTATCGGGAACAAAAAGAATGGGAACAGATGGAACAGAGGATTCTCAAGGCCGAAGAGGCCCTCGCGGCTTGCAAGGCTGCGGTGGAGGATCCCGCCGTCGTCTCCGATGCCGCCGCGCTTCACTCACGCTATGAAACCCTGGAGGCCGCCCAGGCTGCCATGGATCGCCTCTATGCCCGCTGGGCTGAGCTGGAAGAGAAGCAGGGACAGTCCCTCCCGGCTCCCTCATCCTGACAAGGTCCTCCCCTGTCTCCGGCTAGGCGCCCTGATCCTGACGGGGTTGCGATTCGACGACCGGCTGGACCGCCACAGCCGGCCGGAGAGTGGTTGCGGGGACGCCCAGCCGGCCAGGGAGCAACGAGCCGGCCACCATGCCGGCCCCGGCCATAAGAAAGCCCGCCAACTGCGGCGGCCACACCGGCTGTTGCGGCCCCAGCAGTTCGAAGGCCATCCACGTGGTAAGACCGGCGGCAATGGCGCAGAGAGCGCCCTGCGTGGTCGCCCGCTTCCAATACAATCCCGCAAACAGCGGGAAGAACGCCGCCACCAGCGTCACCTTATAGGCGCTTTCCACCATCTTGAAGATCGTCGCCTCCGAGTTGAGCGCAAAGACCAGGACGATCCCGGTGAATCCCACCAGCACCATCCGCATGGTGCGCAGAAACGTGCGGTCGCTCATGTGCGGAACCAGCCCCTTCACGATGTTCTCGCTGAACGCCACCGACGGCGCCAGGAGCGTGGCGCTGGAGCAGCTCATGATGGCCGAGAGCACGGCGCCGAAAAAGATGATCTGGGCCGGGACCGGCGTGTGCTGCAAGATCAAGGTCGGCAGCACCAGTTGCGAGTCCTGTCTCAACAACGCGCCGAACATCGCCGGGTCCACCAAGGTGGCCGAGTAGGCCAGGAACATCGGCACGAAGGCGAACAAAAAATACAACGAGCCGCCCAGCACGGAGCCGCGCACGGCAGTCTGCTCGTCCTTGGCGGAGGTGATGCGCTGGAAGACATCCTGTTGCGGGATCGAACCCAGCATCATGGTCATCCAGGCCCCGATGAAGGGCAGCCAGGCCTCGAACCTGGCCTCGGGCAAGAAACTCAGCTTGCCGGCCGAAGCCGCATGGCTGAGCACCACCCCAACCCCGCCCGTCAGGTCGCTGATGACGGAGCCGATGTAGAGCATGCCGCCCATGATCACCGTGATCTGGACAAAGTCGAGAATCGCCACCGAGAACATCCCGCCGAAGGTGGTGTAGGCAAGCACGATTGCGGCGCCGAGGACCATGCCCATCGGCTGACTCACCGCGCCGTCCGACACGACGTTGAAGACCAGACCGAGGGCCTTGATCTGCGCGGAGACCCACCCAAGATAGGAGGCCACGATGCAGAGCGTGCAGAGCACTTCCACCGTGCGGTTGTATCGCAGCCGGTAATAGTCGCCGATGGTCAGGAGATTCAGGCGATAGAGACGACGGGCGAAGAACAACCCGGCCAGGATCAGGCAGAGGCTGGAGCCGAAGGGATCGGCCACCACCCCATGCAACCCCTCCTTGACGAAAGTCGCGGAGATGCCCAGGACCGTCTCGGCGCCGAACCACGTGGCGAACACCGTGGCCGTGACGATCGGCAGCGGCAGGCTCCGGCCTGCGACCGCGAAGTCCTTGGTGTTGTGAACCCGCGTCCCGGCATAGAGGCCAATCCCCACCGAAACGAGCAGGTAGAGGATGACGAACCAGACGATCATAGGCGGATCACGCTCATTGCGGTTGGCCGGATTGTGGCAAGTTCGGACAGAACTTCAGGAGCACACCCGTTCTTGGAGCGCCGCTTATCCTACCAAAAGACCCTCTTCATACCAAGCTTCTGTACTGGGTCAGTACATGTGAGACGAGGGACCTCACGGCGGATGATGCGCGAGGTATTCCGCCGGTGTCAAATAGCCCAACGCCTGATGGGGGCGGACGTGGTT
>VGXD01000112.1 GCA_016873525.1 Nitrospira sp.
AGCCCGGCTTCGGTTTCTTCTTGGCTAAATCGTAGGGCCGCCCAAGATAGAAGACCCCGAGTTTTTCAAAGTCCTGCATTGCGAACACCTCAATAGAAGAGCTGATGGCGTTTTCAAGAGCATAGGGCTGGCGGCATATCGCAGATGTCCGATTGCCGGCGCCATAAGCCATTCGCCATCGGCCATTTGCTCTTTGCTTCCCACTACCATTCCTTGAAGATGAAGAACACTGCGCCGACCATCATCGCAAAACCGGCCAGGTAGTTCCATTTCAGCGGCTCTTTCAGATACCAGACCGAAAACCCGCAGAACACCACCAGCGTGATGACCTCCTGGATCGTCTTCAACTGAGCGGCGGTGAACTGATAATGCCCGATGCGATTGGCCGGCACCTGGAAACAATATTCCACGAAGGCAATCCCCCAACTGACCATGATCGCAATCCACAGCGGCGACTCTTTGTACTTCAAATGCCCGTACCAGGCCATCGTCATGAAAATGTTCGAGATCGTCAGCAACACAATCGTGCGCATGGGATTCCTCTCAGAGAAGAGCTGATGGCTGATAGCAAATAGCAAAGAGCCGACGGCTGATGCCCGCGGCCATACAAGTGTAGGGACCTAAAGGCAGTGTGACAGAACAGGGTCGATTCGTCTGCTACCGCGCAATTGCTGCCGCGCGCCGTTTGGCACGTCGGGGCGAGCGTTTTGTCAAGTCGGTGCTCTGTCGAGCGACTTTGATCAGCGAACTCAGCGCATCATTGACGGCTCGT
The DNA here is from genome assembly GCA_016873525.1 of Nitrospira sp. Classification (GTDB taxonomy): domain Bacteria; phylum Nitrospirota; class Nitrospiria; order Nitrospirales; family Nitrospiraceae; genus SCVQ01. Next base: position 773 of record VGXD01000112.1, read on the forward strand.
TCGGTCGGGAACGCTGCCGCCACATTCGGCTTCAGTAGTACTAGGTTTGTACCTGCCTGATAGGCCTTCAAGTACTTGCCTCGCACCCCCTCTCCAATATCTTCTCGCCGATACCCTGAACGCAGTTCGTCTTTTCTAGCCTTCTTCATAGATAGCCCTCTCATGCCTTGTCATGGGACGCGCGTTGATGATTCGTGTCTTTTGTTGCGTTCCGTATGCGCAACGACCAGCAACCGATTCGCCCGTGACGATCCGAAGGTCAGAAAGCGCGACTCATGTTCCGAATGATCCGGGTCTGAGAACGTGATCGCCAGGGGATCCCCGAACACTGTCGCCGCTTCCTGAAACGAAACGCCATGCTTTTTGACATTGGCGGACGCTTTCCTCTCGTCCCAGTCAAACTCCATCATACAGGTCTCGTCCCGCTAGAGTCATAGCGCACAAGCACGAGCATAGTCTCCCTCGACAGCCGATGCAATCGCCCCCGGCTCATCTCGACAGGCCATCGTCATAAAGAGTTCGCCATCGTCAGCAACACAATCGTATGCATCGGTTCCTCTCCAGAAAGGTGTGCATGACTCCTTTAACCGACATTTTCAGCGAGCGACAGAACTAAAAGAGATGCTCGCGAGTCAGATTCAAAAATTTCGATCTCCGCTCTTCGACTTTGCAGGAAATGAAGAATGGCCTCCGTCCCGGCGTTCCCGACCGACAGCCAGATGACCTTAGGCGGAGCACCGTGGAGAAAACTCAGTTGACGAAAATCATTGTCCTTGGAGACGATCGCGTACCCCTCGCGCCGTGCCAGCTCCCAGATCGCAGCGTCCGTCGCACCACGCAGGCCAAGCGCACGGATATGGACACTGCCTGGATACTGGGCCTCGAGAGTTTGGACGAAGGAGGGGCTGAGGTTCTCGTCAAAAAGCAGCTTCACGTCGCCGAAGAGCTCGCGAGCCGACGCTCACGCTCGGCAGCAAAAGCGAGACTGGCACGGATGTCTTCTGCGGTGAGGTCGGGAAAGTCGGCAAGGATCTGGGCTTCGGTCATGCCACCGGCGAGGTATTCGAGCACGTCGTAGACCGTAATGCGGGTTCCCTTGATGCAAGGCTTCCCGCTCCGAACTTCCGGATTGACGACAATGCGATCCTGCCAGCGCATGGCTAGAGTCTAGCCTCCCTCGACAAACGATGCAAGCATCTCTTGGGATCGGCTCAGGTACAAGCCTTTTTCGTCGGCCATGCCCTCATGCTTTCAAGAGAGCCCCTCCCGTCGGGGACATGGAAAAACTCCCGATCCCTTAATTTCTCTTCAGATGCCCATATCAAGCCATCGTCATGAAGATATTCGAAATCGTCAGCAACATAATCGTGCGCATGGAGGCCTCACAGAGAAGAGCAGATGGCTGATAGCAAAGAACCGATGGCCGATCGCTGATGGCCTATGGCTGAGCCTCGGCCCAGGTACCAGCTTTGCCCCCTACCTTCGGAGACTCCGATAGCCGGCAAGACTCCCGCCCCCTTAATTTCTTTCTCTCTCGCTCCGGGGCTGGCGCCGAGGTGCTCGACCTGGCACAAGCTGTCCGCCAGCAGGCAAATAGGATGCCGACTTAGCCAAGAATCCTGTCGTAGGCCGCATGGGTTCCGATCCAAAACCAGACAAGTCCATCAGGAGCTTCAACTGCAAGTGCGCGATAATGATCTCCCACTCGGACGGACCAATAGCGGCCAACCTTCTTGAAGTGAAGCGACGGGTGACGTGAATCGCGATTGAGCAACTCGTACGCACGATCGGCGAGCTGCTGAGTCTCGGGCGGCAGAGAGCGGTAACAGGCCCAGAAGTCAGGCGAGGCGTGGTGAATCAAAGTTTGGTGGATTTCCCGGCCGCATGCTCGCGCAATGCCCGTTCCGCGAGCCCATCCAACTTGCCGGCCGCGACATCTTGCTCAAGTTGCCGATCCCAAACTTCCCAATCGTACGCAAGAAACCAACCACGAAATGCCGCAAGCTCCTCACGAGAGAGATCTTTCACTTGTCGCTCGATGCTCTCGATGTCACTCACAACGACACCTCTCAATCGACCGGATGAAGTATACCACGCATAGCGCGATGGGCCAACAAACACGGGTCTCCAGGCCCCTACGGGACAGCACTCTCCCCCGCCCCTCCAACACGGGTAGGCAGGACGGGCGCTGAGATGATCGAGAGCAAGAAAAGACTCCCGACCCTTTAATTTCTCCCTAAATAAGTTTTGACAGTCAGCGTCTACTCAATCCGATCGTGTTTGGCAAGGTTGTGGCGAGCACAAAGAAGTTGCACATTCTCTGAAACCATAGAGGTGCCACCTCGCGAGAACGGCAGTACATGATCGAAGTGCAACTCGTCGGTCGCTCCGCACATCACACATTTACCACCGTCTCGCTTCCAAACCTCAAGCTTGATGGGCGTCGGGATAACTCGTCGCCTTGTTGACTCTCTTGGTGGTGGAACGTCGAAGTCCTCCTCGCCCTCAACTGCGGCAAGTCGAAACTTAAAAACGTTCCGTCCGTTGGATATCTCACGCCATGAGTCAATCAAATGGAATACACCGTTATAGGACCATATCCCTTGTCGAAGTTTTTCATAGATGCGTACACGTTCGGGCGAACGACGTCCAGCTTTGAATTCCTGGACAGCTTTATGGAACAGACCGTTCTGGGTCAACCGTCCATTCTCTGAGAATTCAGGTTGATCCACGGCCTTGGGATTAGGGCCGTCTTTGGTGCGTAGCGCATCATGGCCCTCATAGATGACCACAGAACCTTCCTCTTCGAGCCGGTCGTCATACGGAGCATTGGTTCGCAGAGACATAAGGATGACAGAGTGATTGTTACCAAGACCGAAGTTCATACCTCGCTGCAGGCTGACTTTCTCTCGCGCGCACATATCGAGGTAAGCGATAATTTCGTTGGCCATGCTCATCAGTGATTGCCTGCTTGGTTCTAGCGGCTGAGGGCCATGAGCGCCATCAGCTGCCCTTTCCTCTCTTTTTCTTAAATCGCGGGTGGACGGGATGGACGCTGAGGCTGGTGGCCTAGCGCAAGCTGCCCGCCGGTAGCCGAACACAGTGCCTCACGCCGTTCTGTTATTCCGATAAGGCGCGGGGCCAACAGTATGATGTTATTGGCCACCTGACATCATCGCATTAGGACACAGCCGAACGCGCCAGCCCGTCGTCACCCGCCTCCGAGCCCCGCTTCTTTCAGCACCTGTCCCGTGTATGACTTCGCCACCTTCGCCACCGATGCCGGCGGCCCTTCGGCCACGATCTCCCCGCCCCGGTCCCCTCCCTCCGGTCCCAGATCGATCAGCCAGTCCGCGTTCTTGATCACGTCCAGGTTGTGCTCGATCACCAGGACCGTGTTGCCGGCTTCGACCAGGCGGTTCAGCACATCCAGCAGCCGTTGGATGTCGGCAAAGTGGAGGCCGGTCGTCGGCTCATCCAGAATATAGAGGGTGCGGCCCGTCGCCCGTTTGGACAGTTCGCGCGAGAGCTTCACCCGTTGGGCTTCCCCCCCCGACAGGGTCGTCGCCGACTGGCCCAGCTTGACGTAATGCAGGCCCACGTCGTGCAGGGTCTGCAGCTTGCCCTTGATCAGCGGGATGGCCTCGAAGAACTCCAGCGCCTCGTCCACGGTCATGTTCAGAATGTCGGCGATGCTCCGGTCCTTGTGCTTGATCTCCAGGGTCTCGCGGTTGTACCGCTGGCCCTTGCAGACTTCGCAGGTCACATAGATGTCCGGAAGGAAGTGCATCTCGATCTTAATGAGCCCATCCCCCTCGCAGGCTTCGCAACGACCGCCCTTGACGTTGAAGCTGTAGCGGCCGGCCTTGTACCCCCGCACCCGCGACTCGGGCAGCTTGGTGAAGAGGTCGCGGATGAAGGTGAAGAGGCCCGTGTAAGTCGCCGGGTTGGAGCGAGGCGTCCGGCCGATGGGCGACTGATCGATATCGATCACCTTGTCCAGGGCCTCCACGCCCTGGAGCGACTGGCAGCCGTCGATTTTCGGTTTCTTCTGATAGAGGAGCTGCGAGAGGGAGTGAAACAGAACTTCCAACACCAACGTGCTCTTGCCGGACCCGGACACGCCGGTCACGCAAGTCAGCAAGCCCAGGGGAATCCTGGCGGTGAGATTTTTGAGGTTGTGCTTCCTGGCCCCGACCACGCTGAGGAACTTCTTGGCCTTCCGTTCCCGGTGGGGCAGGGTGACGGACAGTTCTCCGCGCAGATACAAGCCCGTCAAGGAGGCCTTGTCGGCCATGATCTCCTTCGGCGTCCCCTGGGCGATGATCTGGCCCCCATGGGCGCCGGCCCCAGGCCCCATGTCCACGAGATGGTCCGCCGCCATCATGGTTTCCGCATCGTGCTCCACGACCACGACCGTATTGCCCATGTCGCGCAGCCGGATCAAGGTCTGGAGCAAACGCCGATTGTCCCGCTGGTGCAGGCCGATGGAGGGTTCGTCCAGGATATAGAGGACCCCCACCAACCCCGACCCGATCTGCGTCGCGAGCCGGATACGCTGGCCTTCGCCGCCAGAGAGCGTCGCCGCAGCCCGGTCCAGCGTCATGTAGTCCAGCCCGACGTTGTTCAAAAAGCCCAGCCGCTCGCGAATTTCCTTCAAGATCCGTTGGGCGATGAAAGTCTCCCGCTCGCTGAGTTTGAGCGAGCCGAAATAGGTTGCCGCCGTCCGGACGGACAGTTGCGTCACCTCCGCGATGGATTTTCCGCCCAGCTTGATCGAGAGGCTCTCCGGCCTGAGCCTGGCCCCCTTGCAGGTGGGACAGGGCTCCAGCAGGGTGAAGTCCTCCTCGATCTCCCCTTCCGAACTGCCGGGCGCGACGGCAAAGCCGATCCCGTCGCAAGCCGGACAGGCGCCATGGGGGCTGTTGAAGGAAAAGACGCGGGGGGTGATCTCCGGGTAGCTCAGGCCGCAGCGGATGCAGGCCAACTTGTCGCTGTACAGCTTGGTCTTGCCGTCTTCGGTCAGGACCCCCACGAGGCCGCCCGCCAGCTTGAGCGAGGTTTCCACCGAATCGGCCAGTCGCCGGGCCAGGGCATCGCCTGGGCCTCCCGGTTTCATGACCAGCCGATCCACGACGATCTCGATCGTATGTTTTTTCTGTTTGTCTAAGACGATGTCTTCGCCGAGCTCCACCATCTTGCCGTCGATACGAGCCCGGACATAACCGGCCCGTCTCATGTCCAGCAACTCTTTGCGGTATTCGCCCTTCCGTCCCCGCACCATCGGGGCCAGCACCTGAAACTTGGCGCCTTCCGGCAGGGTCCTGATCGCGTCCACCATCTGCTGGACGGTCTGGGCTGCGATCTCTTCGCCGCAGGTGAAGCAGAAGGGCCGGCCGACGCGGGCAAAGAGCAGGCGGAGGTAATCGTAGATTTCCGTGACCGTCCCGACGGTGGAACGGGGATTGTGGCTGGTGCTCTTCTGCTCGATGGAAATGGCCGGCGAGAGCCCTTCGATGGAATCCACATCGGGCTTGCCCATCTGTTCCAGGAACTGGCGGGCATAGGCGGAGAGCGACTCCACGTAGCGGCGCTGGCCCTCGGCGTAGATCGTATCGAAGGCCAGCGACGACTTGCCCGATCCGCTCAGGCCGGTAATGACCACCAGCTTGTCGCGGGGGATTTCGACATCCAGGTTTTTGAGGTTATGTTCGCGGGCGCCGCGAATGACAATCGAGCCGGACATATAAGCTAAGCCTCTCAGCGGCGGAATTATAACACAGGGGGGTGATGGCGTATGAACGCGTAGCTGACTCACTCTGGGCGGAGCCCATAGGAGTGGGCATCGCTCCCCCTCCTCGCAGGAAAGACGCTCTAGCGGGTGGGGGCGCCGGGTGGCTTGACAGGAAGACGAAGGTGGAAGGTGGTTCCGACCCCCACCTGGCTTTCCACGGTGACCTGGCCACCGTGGGCCTCGATGGCATCCTTGACGATCTTGGTGCCCAAGCCGG
>VGXD01000113.1 GCA_016873525.1 Nitrospira sp.
TGGGCGCCAGGGACCACGGAATCTTTTCCCTGCAACAGGCCATCGCGGAAGGCCTCGCGCCGGGACCGCGCATCCTGGCTGCCGGCTTGGCCGTTTGCATGACCGGCGGCCATGCCCGCTTCATCGGCCGCCAGGCCGACGGACCGGCGGGAGTCGTCCGGGCGGTCCGCGAACAGTTGGCAGCCGGAGCGGAGGTGATCAAGTTCATCGCCTCCGGGGGGGTGCTCACGCCGGGCACCTCGCCGGACTGCGCCCAGATGACGTTTGAAGAACTCTCCGCCGGCATGGAGGAGGCCCGCAGAGCCGGCCGCCGCGTCGCCGCCCATGCCCATGGGGCCGAAGGGATGAAACAGGCGATTCGCGCCGGGGCCCATTCGATCGAACACGCCACCTTGATGGACGACGAGGCCGCCGACTTGATGCACGCCCACGGGGTCTTCATGGTCCCCACCCTCTCCGCCCTGGCCACCACGGCCGACTGCGGCCTGGCCTGCGGCGTGCCGGAGACCGCCGTGACCAAGGCCAGGACGATGCGGGCGAGGCACGAAGCCAGCTTTAAGAAGGCGCAGGACTCCGGCATTCCCATCGCGATGGGAACCGACGCCGGCACGCCCTTCAATCACCATGGAGAGAATGCGCAGGAGTTGGACCGGATGGTCGTTCTGGGGATGAGCCCGATGGACGCGATTCTGGCCGCGACTTCCTCCGCCGCCGCGCTGTTGGGCATCGCGCAATCGGTCGGCACGATCGAAGCCAGGAAGGTGGCGGACCTCCTCGTGGTGGAAGGCAACCCCCTCAAGCAGATCGGCCTGCTGCAACGGCGGGAACGGCTAATGGGGGTCATGCAGGCCGGCCGGTTCGTCAGCGGCCCCCTAAAGAATGAGCTGATGGCTGATGGCCTATAGCAAGAACCTCAAGAGCAATAGCTCACGGCAAGAATTTCATCTCCGGGCCATCGGCTATACGCCATTCGCTATCGGCTCTCCATTTATCTTCTCACGTACAACAGCTCCAGCGCGTTCTGGAAGCCGCTGAGCCTCCCGCGCAAAAACGTCTCTTGAAACTGCGCCCGCACGGCCTCGGCCCGCCGGTCGCCGGACAGGGCAATCGCGCCTTGGGAAGCCATCATTTGGACCGCCACGTCCAGCAGCCGCTGCCTCCTGGTCTCCATGTCCGGGGTCACGAACTCCTGGATGACTTCTCCGGCCCGCTCCAGCACGATGGCCTCCTTGAAGGAATCGTAACCCTGTCGCAGGACCGTCCGCTCCCGCACGATGGCCAGCTCCACCTTGACCCGCGTGAGGTCCTTCATCAGGACGGCGAGGATTTCCTTCCGCCCTTCGTCGTAGAGCTTCTGTCCCATCGCATCGAGGACGATGGCGGGGTCCGGGGTGTCCACCGCCGTGAACTGGGTTTCGCCGAACCGGATCCGCTCGTAGGTCCGCCTGGCTTCCGGATCGCCGACGATTTCATAGGCGGCGTTGAGTTCGCGGATCTTCGCCTCGGCCTCCTTGCTGCCGGGGTTTCGATCCGGATGGAATTCGAAGACCAGCTTCCGGTAGGCCTTCTTGATCTCCTCGTCGGAGGCCTCCCGCGAAACGCCGAGCGTCTGGTAGTAATCCATGCGCGCCATAGTTCATGGAACTATAACATCGGGCCGGACAGGCGGCAACCGACCTTCGGTGCGGGTCCGCCCTTGACAGGCCCCCTCCTGGCTGCGTAGCCTGCGGGCCACGATGCCGCTCGACCGCTCACAGAATCCCGCCATCCATCACCCCTTGCGCCCCTGGCGCGAAGGGGTCACGCCCTACCAATGGCTGGTCCTCCTGGTAGCCTGGCTGGGCTGGGTCTTCGATTCGATGGACGCCACGATCTACGTGATCGTCCTCCATCCCGCGCTGGAGGAATTGCTCGGCGGCGCCTCCGGCATGCCGGTCAGCCCGGCCACCATCGGCTGGTATGGCGGGATCATCCTCTCGATCTTCCTGATCGGCTGGGCCATCGGCGGCGTCCTCTTCGGAGTCGCCGCGGACTACTTCGGCCGCACCAAGACGCTCATCGCCACGATTCTGATCTATGCGACCTTCACGGGCCTGGCGGCCCTCTCTCAGGACTGGTGGCACCTGGCCTGCTATCGGTTCATGACGGCCGTGGGCATCGGAGGGGAATGGGCCGCCGGCGCGGCGATGGTGGCGGAGGTCTGGCCGGAAGACAAACGGGCCAAGGCGGGCGGCATCTTGCAATCGGCCTGGGCCGTCGGCTTCTTCCTCGCCGCAGCCGCCAACCTGCTCCTGCGCGGTTACGGATGGCGGGCCCTCTTCCTGGTCGGCGTCCTGCCGGCCTTCGTGGCCTTGCTGATCCGCCTCTGGGTGAAGGAGCCGGAGCGATGGGTGCAGGCGCACCGGCAGGAACTCTTGTCCGGCACAGCGCACCGCATCAAGATTCCGGACCTCTTCCACGGCGACTTGCGCCGGCACACCTGGGTCGGGTCCATCCTGGCCTTCGTCGCCGTCTTCGGACTCTGGGGAGGCGCCAACTGGACGCCCACCTTGATCGGCGCCCTGCCCGACATGCAGGGGCTCGGCCAAGCGGCCCTCGCCGGCTACGTCAGCTATGCGATCATGGCCTTCAATTGCGGGTCCCTCTTCGGATACTTGAGCTTCGGCCCTCTGGCCGACCGTTTTGGCCGACGCCCCGCCTTCGCCCTCATGTGCGCCGGCAGTCTGGTCATGCTCCCGATCACCTACCTGACGCCGCACGCCTACGTCCACGTCCTCCTGCTCCTGCCCCTCCTCGGTTTCTTCAACAACGGCCTCTTCAGCGGCTTTCCCATCTACCTGCCGGAACTCTACCCCACCCGCTTGCGCGCAACCGGCGCCGGCTTCTGCTTCAACGCCGGACGGGTCCTGGCATCGGCCGGGCCCCTCATGACGGGATTCCTGGTGACCACCCTGGGCAGCTTCGGCCGGGCCGCCAGCGCTGTGGCCCTGATCTATCTCCTGGGCCTGGCCACGCTCTATTTCGCGCCGGAAACCAGGGGCCGGCCGCTGCCAGACTGAACCCCGCCCTATAGTTTGCCTGCCCAGCCGAAACCGCCTTGCGCATAACGCCTGTTTGCTTGACAGCACAGCCGGTTCTGCCTATGGTGACTTTACCTGACACGAAAGATCCCGTGATCGCCTACGCACGCCGACCTTTGCAAGGGGCTTCACAGGGTGGACAACCTCGGCACAGACCACCGACGGCAACATCATGCCAGCCAGGCCGGTCTGAAATCCGGCTACAGCACCAGAACCAAGTGCGTCGTTGCCGCGCTCACCCTGTTGCTCGGCATCGGCCTCTCCGATGTCCGTGAATCCCGCGCCCTTCCGGCTTTTGCCAGAAAATACAATGCCGACTGCGCGATGTGCCACTATCCGGTCTATCCCCGCCTCAACTCCTTCGGCCAGCAGTTCCGCCGGGCCGGCTACCGATTCCCAACGGAGTTCAACAAGGAACAAGATTTCACGAACATCGGGAAGAACCTCGCCGCAAGAATACAGACCGGCATCAGCTATCAAAAACTCGAAGGCGCGGTTCCGCGCAGCCAGGTGCAGTTGGACAACATCTCCCTCTATTATGCCGGAGCCGTCACCCAGCACTTTTCGGCCTGGGTCCGCCCGCTGTTTACCGGGACCGGCACGACCTCGGTACAGGGACAACTCATCGGCTTCTACGGCAACGAGGACCGCTACGCAACCTTCCGCATCGGCCAGATGAATCCGTTCCAGAACGCGAGCGTCGCGGGGTTCGACCGGCCCACCGGCATTTCGGTCCCATCCCTGATGGCCACCAACCTCACCAGCGGAGTGAATTTCTCGCTCGATAAGGTACAAAAAGGCATCGAGCTGGCTTACGTGCAAGGGCCCGGACGGCTGCTCTTCGAAATCCTCAACGGGCTGGACCAGAACGGAAGCGGCACCGCCAGTTCCGGCGATGTCGATCCGGAAAAGGATTACCTGGTTGCCTACGAACACATCCTGGACGACATTGCCTCCGGGTTCACGATGTTCTACTATAACGGCGCGACCCACGGGCAAGTCACCCCGTCGCTGGGTCAGCTCTACAATTTCTACCGAACCGGGTTCAGCCTGAACAAGATCTTCATTGCGGAGGACCTCGGGTTTTTTGAGCTGCAGGGAGGGTACATCAGAAGCTCAGACCATCTGCCGGGCAATCGACCGGCCACCCCAGGAAGCCCCGGGAACACCCGGTTCGGCAACGCCTATTACCTCGAAACCCAGCAGTTTTTCCTGGGGCCGGAGTGGGCGTTTTACGAACGGTATTCCGTGATCGACCAGGACCTGGACCGCCCGCAATCGACGCGGAAAGACTATACCGTCGGCTCGGCGATTCGCGCGGAGACCTTTGGAAAAATCACAGCCGAATATACCTATACCAAAAATGAAATTCCCGGCGGCCAGTTCGTCTTTGCATCGGGCTATACGCCGACGGGGCACAGCGCCACGGTGCAATTGCAACTGGCCTGGTAGGGCGGTTGAGGATCGGGTCGATGTCATAATGAACAATGGATCTCGTCGCTTCTATCCCGTTATCCTAGCTGTCGCCGTCCTGATTGCTCAGGAAGGCGTCCCCCAAGCCGAGGCTCCGGACTCCGCCTCCGGCGCCGCGATACAGGGAGTCGTCCGCTGGACCGGCCCCATCCCCAAGCCGGAGCTCTTGAAAGTGCCGCGAGACAGCAAGTACTGCGGGGCCACGATACCCAGCGAGGAATTTCTCATCGACCCCGCGACACGAGGCGTCGCACGGGTGGTCGTCAGCCTGGAAGGGGTGCCATCCGGCCAGCCGCTGCCGCCGGCGTCCTCGGCCAATCCCGTGAGGGTGGACAACGGGAAGTGCCACTTTGTCCCGAGAGTCCAGGCCGCCATGGTCGGCACCACCCTGGAGATCACCACAACGGATCCGATCCTGCACAATACCCACAGCCGGAAACGAAACCGCTTCGGGGAGACCCACGTAAACGTCGCCATACCGGCCTCCTCTCCCAAGGTGATCCGGAAACCGCTCCATGAACCCGGCTTGCTGAGCATCCGTTGCGACGCCCATCCGTTCATGCAGGCCTGGATCTACGCCTTCGAGCACCCCTACTTCGCCGTCACCGACGAGACCGGACGTTTCGAGCTGCCCAAGGTGCCACCCGGCACCTATCAGATGCGGCTTTGGCACGAAGCCCTGGGAACCCGCGAGGCCACCGTCACCGTGACATCCGATGTCCCTGTCCGCATGGATTTCGAACTGGGCCTGGGCGGCTGACATGACCTTTCCACTCCATTTTTTTCTCAGCTTCTGGCGGCGTCTCACCAACACGCCGCAACGGCGTCTGGCCCTGGCGCTCTCCCTCGGGATTATCGTGCTCATGACCCTGCACGGGTCGATTCTGATCGCCAGACAACAGCGCGACCTCCGCGACCAAATGCAGCAACACGGCCTGGCGGTCGCTCGCAGCCTGGCCGCGTTCGGCGGGAGCGCCGTGCTGGAAAATCTGTTCATCGTGCAGGAAGCGCTGACCAGCGACCAGCTCGACCCCCGAATCCTCCGCGTCCTGGTGACGGACACCGACCACATGATCATGGCATCGAGCGATCTCCGTCAGATCGGCGACTCCCTCACCGATCCGACGTTCAAACAGGCCGCGGCGCGGGGCGTCGAAACCGTTCTGGAGGAACGCGACGCCACGGGGCAGGAGCAACTGGTGATCGTCGAGCCCTTGCTGGCGAAGTCGGGCGAAATCGTCGGCCTCTCCGCGCCTCGAAAGCTGACGGGGTGGATTCGCGTGGATCTCTCCATGCGAGCCGCGCAGAAGGAAATGCTCCGCACGTTGTGGCAGCAAATCTTCGTGACCATGGGCCTTGTCGTCCTGGCCGTGTTGCTCGTCCGGGTTCCCGTCCGCCGACTCGCCCAGGCCTTGCAGGAAAGAGAAGCCCAGTATCGGCAGATCTTCGAAGCCGCAACCGACGGCATTTGGCTGACGGACGCGGAGCACCGCACCACCCTCGTCAATGCACGGATGGCCGAGATGCTCGGCTATTCGCCGGCCGAGATGACCGGCCTTCCGTTCGTCGCCTTTGTGGACGAACCGGACGGCGCCGTTACGCGATCCCATCTGGAGCACTGCCGAGGAGGAGAGGCGGGGCAGTGCGATGTGAAGTTCCTGCACAAAAACGGCTCCCTTGTGAGCACCATTCTCTCCACGAAGCCGATGCGCGACCAGGGCGGGGGCTATACCGGCTTCTTGGCCATGGTCACCGACATCACGGAACGCAAGCGGCTGGAAACGGAACTCCGGCAATCGCAGAAGATGGAAGCCATCGGCAAGCTCGCGGGGGGGATCGCGCACGACTTCAACAACATCCTGACGGTCATCCTGGGGCAGAGCGAACGGCTGCTCTCCAAACTCTCCCCCGACGACCCGATGAGAGCCAAGCTGACGAGCATCTCGACCGTGAGCCAACGAGCCGCCACCCTGACCCATCAGCTTCTGGCCTACAGTCGGAAGCAGGTCTTGCAACCTCGCATCGTCAACTTCAACGACATGGTCGCCGGCATCGAGGACATGCTCCGGCGCCTGATCGGCGAGCACATCGCCCTGAACATCGCCTGCGATCCCCGGGCCGGATTGATCAAGGCCGACAGCAGCCAGATCAACCAGGTGCTCCTCAACCTGTCCATCAACGCCAGGGACGCCATGCCCCAAGGCGGCGCGCTCA
>VGXD01000114.1 GCA_016873525.1 Nitrospira sp.
CGGGGTGCTGGTTTGTTTCGACTGGTTCTATCCCGAAGCGGCCAGGACGCTGGCCGTAAAAGGCGCCGACATCCTCTGCCACCCATCCAATCTTGTGCTTCCCCACTGCCCCGATGCGATGGTGACGCGCTGCCTGGAAAACCGGGTCTTCAGCATCACCGCCAATCGGATCGGCTCGGAAGAACGGGGAGGAAAGGAGCGGCTGACCTACATCGGGAGCAGCGAAGTGGTGACGCCGCGGGGCCATATCCTCCATCGCGCGCCGCGCGACCAAGAAGACCTCGTCATCCTCGACATCGATCCGGCCGAGGCCCGCAATAAATCCCTCAATCCCTACAACGACTTGCTCCGTGATCGTCGACGCGCTCTGTACGAGTTGTGATCCGGCGCGCCGGTCGGATTTCTCCCCATTGCTTGAACCCTGGCTCGTGCAGGATGTAGGATAACGTCATGGCACAGTCACTCGGCAAAGGCATATTCCTGGTCGCGGCGCCGTCCCTGCGGGATCCGAATTTCCGGCAGGCCGTCGTCTTGCTGTGCGAACATGGTCCGGAAGGGGCGCTCGGCGTGGTCGTCAACCGTCGACCGCCATGCTGGTGTCGGAGGCCCTGCCGCAGGTGCCTGTGCTGGAGGGACAAGGGCATGTGCTGTTTTCCGGCGGCCCCGTGCAGCCCAATAATGTCATGATCCTCTATCGGCTCTCCCAGGAGCCCAGTAACCAGCACCATGTGTTCGACGGGGTCTACCTGGGCGGCGACATGGGGACGTTGGAGCAGGTGCTGGCGATGCCGGAGAGGGCCGATTCGTTTCGGGCCTTCATGGGCTACTCGGGCTGGGGGCCGGGGCAACTGGAAAATGAGATGAAGACAGGGTCCTGGATCACGCTGCCGGCCGACCCGACCATCGTGTTCGAGAAGGAGCCGCCTCGTATTTGGCCCGACATTCTGAAGTCCCTGGGCGAACCCTACAGCCTCTACGCCGACATGCCGATCGATCCGACGTTGAATTAGCCGCTCACAGGTCCAAGTTCAGCAGCGGACGCAGGAAACGTCCCGTATGGGAACCGGCCACCTGCGCCACCTGTTCCGGCCTGCCTTCCGCCACGATCAGCCCTCCCTGTTCGCCTCCTTCCGGGCCCAGGTCGATGATCCAGTCGGCCGTCTTGATCACGTCGAGGTTGTGCTCGACGACAAGGACGGTGTTGCCGGCCTCGATGAGCTTGCCGATCACCGCCAGCAGCTTTTTGATGTCTTCGAAGTGGAGCCCCGTCGTCGGTTCGTCCATGATGTAGAGGAGGCCCCCGGTCGCGCGAGCCGGCCCGGACCTCGGCCGTGTCGTCGGTGGCCCGCTGCGCGCTGCGGCGCCCAAGTCCAGCAACTCGGCGGCGATTTTCAACCGTTGCGCTTCGCCGCCGGAAAGGGTGGTGGCCGGTTGGCCCAACCTGAGGTAGCCGAGGCCGATCGAGACCAGGAGATGCAGTTTCTCGGTCAGCTTGGGGGAACCAGAAAAAAAGGCTTGTGCGTCGCCGGCCGTCAGGCCGAGCACGTCGTGGATGGTCTTGCCTCGGAACCGCACGTCCAGGACCGCCGGCCCGAAGCGCCGGCCGTTGCAGGCCTCGCAGGTGGCGTAGACATCCTCGAAGAAGTACATCTCCAGTTTTTCGTACCCGTTTCCCTGGCACCGCTCGCACCGGCCACCGACCGTATTGAAGGAGAAGTGGGAGGCGGTCAATCCGCGCCGGCGCGCGTCCGGCAGATCGGCAAAGAGCCGGCGAACGTCGTCGAAGGCCTTCAGATAGGTGATGGGATTGGAACGAGGCGTCCGGCCGATCGGCTGCTGGTCGATCAGCCTGACCCCGCGAAGATGCTCCAGCCCCTTGATCGCACTGAAGCGGCCCATGGGGAGCGAGGCGACACGGAACGCGCGGGCCACGGCGCGGTAGAGGGTCTCCTCCACCAACGTGCTCTTTCCTGAACCGGAGACGCCGGTCACGCAGACCAGCATCTGCAGGGGAATCCGGACCGTGAGGTTCTTCAGATTGTGTTCGTTGGCCCCGGCCAGGACCAGGGTCTTTCCGTTGCCGTGCCGGCGGCTTCGCGGCATGGGGATGCGCTCCTCGCCCCGAAGATGTTTGGCGGTGAGGGACTGGCGGTCGGCGAGGAAGGTCTGACGGGGCGCGGCGCAGACGACCTCTCCGCCCTGTTCCCCCGAGGCGGGACCCATCTCCACCACGTGGTCCGCCGCCAGGATCATCTGCCGGTCATGTTCCACGACCACCACCGTGTTGCCGGCCTCAGCCAGATCGCGGAGGATGCCGGCCAAGGTCGCGGTGTCGCGGGCGTGGAGGCCGATGGTCGGTTCATCCAGCACGTAGAGGGTGCCGACCAAGCGGGCGCCGAGCTGGTTGGCCAGGGCGACCCGCTGCGCTTCCCCGCCGGAGAGGGTGCGGGTTTGGCGGAGGAGGGTCAGGTAGCCCAGGCCGACGCGCAGCAGAAAGTCCAGTTTGCTTCGGAGCTGACGCAGAATGTCGCGGGCCACGCGGGCATCGAACTCCGGCAAGGCCAAGGCGTCCAGCCAGCCGGCCGCGTTCTGGATCGTCAGGCCTGAAATCTGGTGGATGTCGCGGCCGGCGATCTTGACATGGCGCGCCTCTGGCCTGAGCCTCGTTCCGCCGCAGGCTTCGCAAGGGGAGGGGCTGCGGTAGCGGCTCAGAAAAACCCGCACATGGAGTTTGTAGCGCTTCTGTTCCAGGTGCCCGAAGAATGACCGGATCCCGTCGAACTTCTCGTCGCCGCTCCAGAGCCCTTCCCGTTCCTCGTCGGAGAGCTGGGCATAGGGAGTCGTGAGGCTCACCCCGCGTCGTTTCATCGCCAGCAGCATCTGCTTCTGCCACCAGTCCGTTCCCGGTTTGGTCCAGGGTTCGATCGCGCCCTCCATGAGGGAGCGCTGGCGATCCGGGATCACCAAGTCTTCGTCGTAACGCAGGATGTTGCCGAAGCCCTTGCAGGCAGGGCAGGCACCCAGGGGGTGGTTGAAGGAAAAGAGCACCGGCCGGATCGGCTCGAAGGTCCTCCCGCAACGCTGGCATTGAAAATTGCTGCTATAGGCTCGTTCGCCCTGCCCGACGACGACGACCCGGCAGGCGCCCTCGCCCTCGCGAAAGGCGGTTTCCACGGCTTCGATCAAGCGGGTCCGGTTATCCGGTCGGAGAACCAGCCTGTCCAGGACGACGGAGAGCGTGGAGGGCTCGCTGCGCGGGATCGTCATGCCGGGCTGTAGATCGGCGATCTCGTCCCCGCAGCGGAGCCGGACGAAGCCTCGCGTGAGCAGGGACTCGACGAGGCTGCGGTCGTGGCCAGGCCCCGGGTCCTTGACCGGGAACAGGATCATGGCGCGGCCCTCCGGATAGGAGGCCAGCAGGTCGTCGGCCACGGCCCCGGGATGGTAGCTGCGCGCTTCTTCGCGGCAGTCGGGGCAGACGGGGCGGCCGATCTTGGCGAAGAGGAGTCGGAGGAGGTCCGCGACTTCCGTCGCCGTGGCCACGGTGGAACGGGCGGTGCGGACCGGATTCTTCTGTTCGATCGCAATGGCCGGGCGAATGTTGACCAGCCGGTCCACGTCGGGGCGGTCCATGCGCTCCAGGAACATGCGGGCGTAGGTGGACAAGGATTCCATGTAGCGTCGCTGGCCCTCTGCGAAGAGGGTGTCGAAGGCCAGGGAGGACTTGCCCGATCCTGAGACGCCGGTGACGGCGGTCACGGCATTGTGCGGGATGCGCAAGCTGATGTTCTTGAGGTTGTGCTGCCGCGCGCCTTCGACGATCAGGCCGCCGGACTCCGGGGTCGTAGTCACGAGGCTGCCCTTGCCGTATCCATGGCTAGCGCATCGCCAGCCTGATGAGCGCCACGACGCCCATGTAGAGGGTCAACGCGCCGGCCATGGCGGGCCAGAAGCCGAGACGGTTGATCGTCAGGATGAGAAAGCCGACATAGGCCAGCCAGGAGGGGACCAGCCAGAGCAGGTGCTTGGCGTAAAGCTGGGCCGGCTCGCTGCCGCTGTTCAGATAGATCAGCATGATGGTCACGCCGGTGATGGCCGGGAAGGTGCTGACGAAGGCGGCCAGGAAGCCTCGGCCCTGCGCGCCCATGTAGGAGGAGAGGCTCACAATCGACCCGCCCAGCACAAAGTACAACATGGATTTCATCAGTTCGCTCATTCATCCTCCTTCGAACGCGCGTTGCGCTTCCCGCACGAGTTCGTCCCCACGGCCCGTGTAGCGGGGCGAGAAGTGAAACACGACCACTTGCCGCGCGCCGGCTTGTCTGGCCAGGAGCCCGGCCTGGCGGGCCGTCAGATGGTACCGCTCCCGCGCCTTGTCGGCATCGCAGTCCAGGTAGGGCGCTTCGCAGTAGAAGACATCCGCGCCCTTGGCCAGGGCCACGACCTTGGCCTCGTTGTCCGGATCGTACCTTGCGTCCACGACGTAGGCGAGCTTTTGTCCCCGGGTGATGGTGAGAAAGCGATCGCGGAGGTCTCCCAGCACGAATGCCCGTTCCTCCCGCCGATGTTCAAAATACAGCGTCGCCGTGAACCGGAAATCGTCTGGCTGCCCTTGCCAGAGGTAGTGTTTCACGTCTTTCAGCCAGGACCCCACCGGCAGACCGGCCGCACGCAGCTTCTCCTTGTTCACGTTGATGTGAAACTGTTCCTGGAGCGCGTAGGCGAAGGAGGGGATGCGATGGTTGAGCGCGACCGCGCGGACCGTGAACATCGGGTCTTCCAGCACGGGGAAGGGCAGGTCCGGCAAACGGCCCGGCGTCGCGCGGGGCGGTGCTTCGTTCGGGAGGAAGCCCTCGCCGGCGCGGAACGCAGCGCTTCGAATTTCATGCGGGTGAAACTCGGAGACGTCCAGCGTCAGCGGGTAGCCGTCCACCAGGTTCCAGGTATAGCCGCGCAGTTTGCCCGTGACGTTGGCGATGAGGCCTGGCGGGCCGAAGAGCCGCAGGGTCTTGCCGCGGCCCAGCGCAACCCGGAGGATCCGGTCGAACCCGATGAAATGGTCCATGTGTGTGTGGGAGACGAAGAGGTCGCCGGCTCGCAGCAGGCGCGTCGGGCCCAAGGCTTCGTTGTCGCCCAAGTCGAATAACAAGGCGCGTTTGGCCCAGCGGACCTCCACATAGAGGCCGGGATCGCGGAAGGGCTCGTTCACCAGGTAACTTGAAAAGGAAGGGGTCATGGAAGAAGTCTACAAGTCAGAAAGTCTATAACGCTCGAAAGTCCAAGACGGCCTATCAGGTTTATCAAGCCCGAAAGTCCGAGAGTCGTCAAGCCCGGTGACTGTATGCCTTTCGAACTTTGAAACTCGCGAGACTCTATTCCAGAACAATTTTCAGGACCGAGTACATGATGACGACTTCCCCCGCATGGGCCACGATCGTGGCCCATAAGTTCCGAAAGGCCAGCCAGAGGACTCCCCATACCATACCATCCCAGAGGGCGATCCAGTGCAGATGCTTGAACGTGGCGGTCATGAAGGGATCGAACGAAAAGACCAGGGCAGACCCACCCACTGCCAGCGAAGCTCTGAGGCGGCGGGGGAGCGATGAACCGGAACCGAGAGCCAGGAGCCGTCCCAGGAGGAACCCACGGAAGTTCAGTTCCACGCCGATTGCGATCAACAGGATGGCCCAGGGGAGCATGACGAGGGGTGGGGCTTTGGCATGGGGCGTGTCGCGTAGGAAGTCGATGGTGCCTCCCAGGAGTGGGATCAACCAGAGGATGACGGAGACGTTCACTGCGCCCAAGACGAGGCCGGTCGGGAGCCCCCAGCGGAGTCCTTGTCCGAGAAGCGAGGGGCTCAGGCCCAGCTTGGCCAGGGGTTCTGGGTTCTGGTTGGCCCAGATCGCAAGCCCGAGATAGCCC
The DNA here is from genome assembly GCA_016873525.1 of Nitrospira sp. GTDB lineage: Bacteria > Nitrospirota > Nitrospiria > Nitrospirales > Nitrospiraceae > SCVQ01. The sequence goes on from VGXD01000114.1 coordinate 5,923, forward strand.
AATAGTTGAGGGGCAAATTGAATCAGCCAGAACTGTCGGAGGTCGGCTGGAAGGGCGTAGTAGAGAATCGTGGAGAGGACCGGGAGCAGCGCCAGCCAAGCGAGCCGTTCCTGGTGGCCAAGGGCGGAGGGTTGATGACCGACGGCGTGCTTCACGGATATCGGAACCTATCGGCCTGGGCTGGCGTGGAAACTGTGATCGCTGGCTAGAACCCGGCGGGCAAGCCTTACTGCCTCCGGCGCGTGGCTATTGCAGTTCGATGTGATACCGCTCGAGCGTCGTGCCCTTGTTCCGCGCCAGGTTGGACAGGGCCTTGTTGTAGTCCACGATCGCCCGCAACTCGTTGCCCTGGGCCGTGGCCAGGTCGCGTTGGAAGTCCAGCACGAAGCGGGTGGTGCTCAAGCCCACGTTCAGCCGTTCCCGTTCCGCTTGGAGCTGCTTCTCCGCCATGAGGCGGGCCGAGCGCGTCGTCTCGATCCGCTTGAAGTCGGTCTGGACTCGCCGCACCGCCTCCCGGACTCCGACGATCACCTGTTGCCGGATGCTTTGCAAGGTGACCTGGGCGTTGCGGGCCTCGATCTGGCGTTTGTTGAACTGGCTGATGGCCGAGCGGTTGCCCAAGGGCATGCTCAAGACCAGCCCCGCGCCGTAGTTGTAGTAGTCGCCGGAAGCGCCTTTGGTGAACATGTCGCTGGC
>VGXD01000115.1 GCA_016873525.1 Nitrospira sp.
CCGTGAACTTTTCAATCCGCGTCGGCAGCGGGATAGGCCCGGCCACCTTGGCGCCGCTCCGCTTGACGGTTTCCACGATCTCGGCCACCGACTGGTCCAAGATCCGGTAATCAAACCCCTTCAACCTGACCCTGATTCGCTGATCGACCTTTACCACTCTAGTCTCCTACCCAATGCCGCTTAGACTCGTTCACGCCAGGATTTCGGTGACGACGCCGGAGCCGACGGTCTTGCCGCCCTCGCGCACCGCAAACCGCAAGCCCTGATCCATCGCAATCGGCGAGATCAACTCGCCCGTGATGCTCACGTTGTCCCCCGGCATCACCATCTCCACCCCCGGATTCAACTGCACCACCCCCGTCACGTCCGTCGTCCGGAAGTAGAACTGCGGCCGGTACCCGTTGAAGAACGGCGTATGCCGCCCCCCCTCTTCCTTCGTCAACACGTAGATCTCCGCCTTGAACTTCGTGTGCGGCGTGATGCTCTTGGGCTTGGCCAACACCATGCCCCGCTCCACATCCTCTTTCTTCGTGCCCCGCAGCAACACCCCGATGTTGTCCCCCGCCTGCCCCTCGTCGAGCACCTTGCGGAACATTTCCACCCCGGTCACCACCGTCACCTGCGTCGGCCGCAGGCCGACGATCTCGATTTCGTCCCCCACCTTCACGTTGCCCCGCTCGCACCGGCCCGTCACCACCGTGCCCCGCCCGCTGATCGTGAACACGTCTTCGATCGGCATCAGGAACGGCTTGTCCAGCGCCCGCACCGGCGTCGGAATGTAGGTGTCGACCGCCTCCAGCAACTTCAGGATCGACGGCACGCCCAACGGCCCCTGATCCCCTTCCATCGCCTTGAGCGCCGAGCCGTGGATGATCGGCGTCTTGTCGCCCGGAAACTCGTACTTGGTCAGCAGCTCCCGCACTTCCAACTCCACCAGCTCCAACAACTCCTTGTCGTCCACCTTGTCGGCCTTGTTCAAAAACACGACGACGTAGGGCACGCCCACCTGCCGGGCCAACAAAATATGCTCCCGGGTCTGGGGCATCGGCCCGTCGGCCGCAGAGACGACCAGGATGGCCCCGTCCATCTGCGCGGCGCCCGTGATCATGTTCTTGACGTAGTCGGCGTGGCCCGGACAGTCCACGTGCGCGTAGTGCCGATTGCTCGTCTCGTACTCGACGTGGCTGATGGCGATCGTCATGATCTTGCTGGCATCCCGGCGCCCCTGCGACTCGCTGGCCTTGGCCACCTCGTCGTAGCTGATGAACTTGGCCATGCCCTTGTCGCTGCACACCTTCGTCAGCGCCGACGTCAGCGTCGTCTTGCCGTGGTCCACGTGCCCGATCGTCCCAATGTTCACGTGGGGCTTGCGCCGCTCATACTTCGACTTCGCCATCGTCTCCTCCTTCGTACCCTTATCTCAACCCGACCGAGGCAGCCGCAAGGCCGCCGGCCATCAGCCTATTCCCCTCGATTCTTGGCCATAATGGCCTCGGCAATCTGCTTGGGCACCGCCTCGTACTTTTCAAACTCCATGCTGTAGGTCGCACGGCCCTGGGTTCTCGACCGCAGATCCGTCGCATAGCCGAACATCTCGCTCAGAGGCACGGTCGCCTCGATCGCCTGGGCGCCGGCCCGTGACTTAATGCCGTGCACCTTCCCACGCCGTCCATTCAGGTTGCCGATGACGTCGCCCATAAAATCCTGGGGGACCAACACCTCCACCTTCATGATCGGCTCGAGCAAGACCGGATTGGCCTTCTTGCAGGCGTCCTGAAAGCCCATGGAGCCGGCAATCTTGAACGCCATTTCATTGGAGTCTACGTCGTGATACGAGCCATCGATGATGGTCACCCGAATGTCGCGCACCGGATAGCCGGCCAGGACCCCCGACTCCATCCGCTCTTTAATGCCCTTTTCGATGGCCGGGATAAACTCCCTGGGAATGGCGCCGCCTACAACCTTATTAACGAACTCAAACCCCACCCCGGGCTCGCTCGGCTCCACCGTCAGCACGACGTGGCCGTACTGGCCGCGGCCGCCGGTCTGTTTGATGTACTTGGCTTCCGCCTCGGCGGAACTCCGGATGGTCTCCCGATAGGCCACTTCCGGCTTACCGACATTGGCATCGACCTTGAATTCGCGCAGCAGCCGGTCCACGATGATTTCCAAGTGAAGCTCGCCCATCCCGGCAATGATGGTCTGCCCCGTCTCCTCATCCGTGTGGACCCGGAACGACGGATCTTCCTGCGCCAGCTTCTGAAGCGAGAAACCGAGTTTTTCCTGGTCCTGCTTGGTCTTGGGCTCGATCGCCATTGCGATCACCGGTTCGGGGAACTTCATCACTTCCAGCAGCACGGGCTTCTTCTCGTCACAGAGCGTGTCACCGGTCGTCGCGCCCTTGAGACCCACCGCCGCCGCAATGTCCCCGGCGTAGACCTCTTCGATGTCTTCCCGCTTGTTCGCGTGCATCTTCAAAAGGCGGCCGACCCGCTCCCGCGTGTCTTTCGTAATGTTGTAGACGGAGGTCCCGGTCTTGAGCGTGCCCGAGTAGACGCGAAAGAAGGTCAACTGGCCGGCAAAAGGATCGGTCATGATCTTGAACGCCAAGGCCGAGAACGGCTCATCATCGCTCGGCGCCCGCTTCACTTCCTTCCCGCCGCTCGGCTCGACCCCCATCACGGGAGGAATATCCAGCGGCGACGGCAGGTACTCGACGACCGCGTCCAACAACTGCTGAACGCCCTTGTTCTTGAACGCCGAGCCGCACAAGACCGGCGTCATCTTCATGGCGATGGTCCCGGCCCGAATCGCCCGCTTGATCTCTTCCTCAGTCAAGGCCTCCCCGTTCAGGTACCGCTCCATGGCCCGCTCGTCATACTCGGCCACCTTGTCGACCATCTTCTCGCGATATTCCTTGGCCTGACCGAGCAGCTCCGCCGGAATGTCCTCAACCTTGTATTTGGCCCCCAGCGTCTCGTCGTCATAGACGAAGGCCTTCATCAAGACGAGATCGATGCTCCCGCGAAAATCCCCCTCACGGCCGATCGGAATCTGAATCGGCACGGGATTGGCGCCCAACCGATCGACGATGGTCTGGACCCCCCCGTAAAACTCGGCCCCGATCCGGTCCATCTTGTTCATGAAGGCGATTCGAGGGACCTGATACTTGTCCGCCTGACGCCACACGGTCTCCGACTGAGGCTCCACGCCTTGGACGGAATCGAACACCGCCACCGCTCCGTCCAGAACCCGCAGGGAGCGCTCGACTTCGATCGTAAAGTCCACGTGGCCGGGCGTATCGATGATGTTGATCCGATGATCGCGCCAGAAGCAGGTGGTCGCCGCAGCCGTGATGGTGATGCCGCGCTCCCGCTCCTGCTCCATCCAGTCCATCGTCGCGGCGCCATCGTGCACCTCGCCCATGCGGTGCGACACCCCGGTATAGAAGAGGATGCGCTCCGTCGTGGTCGTCTTACCGGCATCGATGTGGGCCATGATGCCGATATTTCTCGTGCGATCGAGTGAAGTCTGTCGAGCCAATTCATCCCCCAAAAACAATCGTGCTGCAGCGCCACGTTTCCGCCAGGCTACGATACGTGGCCCATCTGCAGCACGAGAAAACTCGCGTTACCAGCGGTAATGCGCAAAGGCCTTGTTCGCCTCTGCCATCCGGTGCGTATCTTCCCGTTTCTTTACCGACGCGCCCGTATTGTTCGCCGCATCGAGCAACTCGCCGGCCAACTTTTCGTGCATGCTCTTCCCGCCCCTGGCTTTCGCGTACTCGGCGATCCACCGCAACGCCAAGGTCATGCGACGCACCGGCCTGATCTCGATCGGCACCTGGTACGACGCCCCGCCCACGCGGCGAGACTTCACCTCGACAACCGGCTTGACGTTGTCGACGGCGGCCTTGAACACCTTGAGCGGATCATTGCCCGTCTTCTGCTGAATGACCTCAAAGGCCCCGAAGCACACCCGCTCCGCCGTGCTCTTCTTCCCCGCCTTCATCAGGATGTTGATAAACTTCCCGACCAGCTTGTCGTGAAAGCGCGGGTCCGGCTGAATTTCCCTCTGACCAAATATACGTCGTCTTGGCATTGCGTTCCTACTCGCTTAGTCGATCAACCGTTCAGTCGTCCGCCACACCGGCTACTTGGGCCGCTTGGCTCCATACTTCGACCGGCTCTGCTTGCGATTGGCCACCCCGACCGCATCGAGCGCGCCGCGCACGATGTGATACCGCACGCCGGGCAAGTCTTTCACGCGCCCGCCGCGCACCAGCACAATCGAGTGCTCCTGGAGATTGTGCCCTTCTCCAGGAATGTACGTCGTCACTTCCATCCCGTTCGTCAGGCGAACGCGCGCCACCTTCCGAAGAGCCGAGTTCGGCTTTTTCGGAGTCGTGGTGTAAACGCGGACACAGACCCCTCGCCTCTGCGGACAACGCTTGAGCGCGGGGCTCTTGGTCTTGACCCGCGTCAACTTTCTGCCGTGCCGTACCAACTGATTAATGGTTGGCATCCTTACTCCTTTACGCCTCTTCACGCCCCGGCCCAGAGCCCAGTTCTGACAGCCTGGTCCAGGAAACCTACGGATTATAGTGAGCCATGACGACCGTGTCAAGGGCTATTCCGGCCGATTCGCTCATTCGCCGGCTTTTTCGCTCCCAATCGCTTTGCCTTCTTCTGCAATCCCAACCGGTTCGCCCGCCAGCGCCGGCGCGGCCTCCTTCTTGGGGCTGATGGTGAAGGTATCGCGGTAAATATCGAACCCGGTTCCGGCCGGAATCAACCGTCCCACGATGACATTTTCCTTCAGGCCCAACAACGGATCTTCGCGTCCGTTGATCGCAGCCTCGGTCAACACGCGCGTCGTCTCCTGGAAGGACGCGGCCGAAATGAAGCTGTCGGTGGTCAGCGCGGCCTTGGTAATGCCCAGCAGAACCGGCTTGCCCAGCGCGGGCTTGCTGTCCTTGGCAAGCATGCGCTCGTTTTCGTCTTCGAAGGCAAACTTGCCCACCTGGCTCCCCGGCAGGAACTCCGTATCGCCCGGGTCTTCGATCCGGACCTTGCGCAGCATCTGCCGCACGATGACCTCGATGTGCTTGTCGTTGATCGTCACACCCTGCAGCCGATAGACATCCTGCACTTCGTCCACGAGATACTTTTGCAACTCCTTGGGACCCAGCACGTCCAGAATGTCATGCGGGTTGGCCGACCCGTCCATCAGGGGGTCTCCGGCCCTGACCCAATCCCCCTCATGGACGTTCACGTGCTTGCCCTTAGGAATCAAATACTCCTTCACGTCGCCCAGTTTATTGTCCACGAGCACTTTGCGCATGCCCTTGACGTAGCCGCCGTAGGACACTTCGCCGTCGATCTCGCTGATGACCGCCTGCTCCTTGGGCTTCCTGGCCTCGAAGAGTTCGGCCACGCGCGGCAGACCGCCGGTGATGTCCTTCGTCTTGGTGGTCTCGCGGGGGATCTTGGCCAGCACGTCGCCGGGATGCACGAGCTGCCCCTTCTCCACGAAAATGTGCGCGCCGACCGGCAACAGATAGCGCGCCACCGCGGTGGCAGCCGCCACCTTCGCCGTCTTCCCACCCTCGTCCTTGATGGAGATACGCGGACGCTGCGTCGATCCCGAATGCTCGATCACGACCTTGCGCGAGAGGCCCGTCACCTCGTCGAACTCATCCTTCATGGTGACGCCCTCGACGATATCGCCGTAGGCCACCTTGCCGCCCACTTCCGTCAGGATCAAGATGGAGTACGGATCCCACTCGACCAGCTTCTGGCCGACCGTGACGCGCCCCCCGTTCTTGATCTTGATCTTGGCGCCGTACATGACGGGGTACTTTTCGCGTTCGCGGCCGGTCTCGTCGTGAATCGCAATCTTGGCGTTGCGGTTCATCACGACCCATTCGCCTTCCTTGTTCTTAACCGCGATGCCGGGATTGTGCACGTCGGCGTTTTTCTTCGCGTCAATGCTCAGAAACTTGACGACTCCGGCATGCTTGGCCTCCAGCACGGTCTGCTCCACGACTTTGCTGGCGGTGCCGCCGATGTGGAAGGTCCGCATCGTCAACTGCGTTCCCGGTTCGCCGATCGATTGGGCCGCAATCACGCCGACCGGCTCGCCCTTCTCGACCAGCTTGCCCCGCGACAGGTCGCGGCCGTAACACATTTTGCACACGCCCCGCCGGCACTGGCAGGTCAACACCGACCTGATCTTGACGTGATCCACGCCGGATTCCACCACGGCCTTTACCCGCTCCTCGTCGATCTCCTCGTTCACCTTCACGATGATCTCGCCGGTGACCGGATCGCGGATGTCGTCGGCGGCCAGACGGCCGAGAATGCGGTCTTCGATGGGCTGAATCACCTCGCCGCCCTCGACCAAAGCCGTGACCTCGATCCCGTCCGTCGTCCCGCAGTCCTCCTCGCTGATGATGACGTCCTGCGAAATGTCCACCAGCCGCCGCGTGAGGTAGCCTGAGTTGGCGGTCTTCAACGCGGTGTCCGCCAAGCCTTTTCTGGCTCCGTGCGTGGAGATGAAGTACTGCAGCACGGTCAGCCCT
>VGXD01000116.1 GCA_016873525.1 Nitrospira sp.
CCGCTTGCCACCAACGCGGGCACGAGTTTCCCGTGGAGTTGGCCATCGCCCCCGCGCGGCATGGGGACACCTATACCTTCAGCGCTTTTGTGCGGGACATCACCGAGCGTAAACAGGCGGAGCGTCGCCAGGCTGCGCAGTTGGCCATCAGCCTGATCCTGGTGGAGTCCAGGCTGTTGAGCGAGGCGGCCCCACGGCTCCTGCAGGCGGTCTGCGACACGACGGGATGGGAGCTGGGCGCGATGTGGTACGTGGATCATACGGGCACGCGATTGCGTTGCGAGGTCCTCTGGCACGACGCGTCGGTGAACGCGGCGGAGTTTGTGGCGCGGACTCAAGGAAGCACGCTTGCGCCCGGCGTCGGGTTGCCCGGCCGCGTGTGGGCCAGCGGCGAGCCGGCGTGGATTCCGGATGTCGTCGCGGATGCCAATTTCCCTCGGTCGCTGCTCGCCGCGAAGTCCGGGTTGCACGGGGCGTTCGGGTTTCCGATTAAAAAGGGGAGCGAGACCCTGGGCGTCCTGGAGTTTTTCAGCCGCGAGATCCGCCAGCCGGACCCCAGTTTGTTGCAGATGATGGCCGACACCGGCGTCAAGATCGGCCAGTTTGTCGAGCGTGGGCTGCTGGAAGAGCAACTGCGTCAGGCTCAGAAAATGGAAGCGGTCGGGCAACTGGCCGGGGGGATCGCCCACGACTTCAATAATCTGCTCACGGTGATTGCGGGCTACTGCCACATCCTCCTCAAACGCATCGGCACGGACGAGTCCTTGCGCGCGGTCATTCAGGAAATTCAGAAGGCCGGGGAGCGGGCGGCCGGGCTGACCGGTCAACTGCTGGCGTTTAGTCGCCGGCAGGTGCTGGCGCCGAAGGTGTTGGCGTTGAGTGAGGTGGTCGTGGGCCTCGAACCCATGTTGCGGCGGCTGATCGGCGAGGACATTGAATTGGCCGTGCTGCCGGGGTCTGGGGTGGGACGGGTCAAAGCCGATCCGGGGCAGGTCGAGCAAGTAATTATGAACTTGGCCGTCAACGCCCGCGATGCCATGCCGAAGGGCGGGCGGTTGACGATCGCGCTCGACAATGTCGAACTGGGGGAGACCGATCCCTCCCGCTCCGTGCCCACGCGCCCGGGACGCTACGTCATGGTGGCCGTGAGCGATACCGGGCACGGCATGGATGCCGAGACCCAGGCCCGTATCTTCGACCCATTTTTTACGACCAAGGACAAGAGCAAGGGGACGGGATTGGGGTTGTCCATGGTCTACGGGATCGTCAAGCAGAGCGGCGGCTATATCTTTGTGAAGAGTACGCCCCGGCAGGGCGCGACGTTCACCATCTATCTGCCGAGGGTGATGGATGCCGTGAAGGCGGCCGAGCCTGCCCAGGCTCCGGATGCCCTGCGCCACGGAGCGGAAACTATCTTATTGGTCGAGGACGAGGAGACGATCCGCAGCCTCGTCAACGAGGTGCTCCGCTCGCAAGGCTACAACGTGCTGGAAGCGCGCGAGGCCGACGAGGCGGTTCGGATCAGCCGGCAACACGCGGCCCCCATCCATTTGTTGCTGACGGATGTGGTGATGCCGGGAATCAGCGGGCGGGAATTGGCCGAGCGGCTGGCCCCGGTCCGCCCCGAGATGCGGGTGCTCTACATGTCCGGGTACACGGACGATACCGTGCTCAAGCACGGCGTGTCCGCGAGCGGAGCGAGCTTTCTGCAGAAGCCCTTCACGCCCGAGGTGTTGGCGCGTCGGGTGCGCGAGGCGCTCGATAGGCCTCATCCGACGTAGCCGGTCCTCCCGTGCTGCTGCCTCAGGCTTGGGCCACGGGCGCCGGCGGTCGTCCGTACCCGATCGAACCCGACTTGTGGGGGAAGGCCGAGGGGGCTTATAATGCGCTCACGTCGCGTGTGACGGTGAGGGGGAAGCGGATGACGACACCAGGACAGACGGCGCCGGCCAAGGGACAAGAACAGGAGATCGACCGCTATCGGCTCAGGGAGGAGCCCTATTACGCCGAGGTGAACGGCGAGGTGGGACTCTTTACGATCGCCGCCAAGAGCAAAATGCCGGTGATGCTCAAGGGGCCGACCGGCTGCGGCAAGACGCGCTTCGTGCAATACATGGCCTACCGCCTGGGACGGCCCCTCATCACGGTGGCCTGTCACGAGGACCTGACCGCATCCGACCTGGTCGGACGCTATCTTCTGAAGGGGAATGAAACGGTTTGGACGGACGGCCCGCTCACGCTCGGCGTCAAACACGGTGCGATCGTGTACCTGGACGAAATCGTCGAGGCGCGGAAGGACACCACCGTCATCATCCACCCCTTGAGCGACGACCGGCGCCTCCTGCCGATCGAAAAGAAGGGGCAGGTGATCGAGGCGGTGGACGACTTCCTGCTGGTGATTTCCTACAACCCCGGCTACCAGAGCGTGTTGAAGGACCTCAAACAGAGCACCAAACAACGGTTCATGGCGATCGAGTTCGGCTATCCGCCGCGCGAGATCGAAGCGCGGGTCATCGAACGCGAAGCCGGCGTGGATAAAGACCTGGCGCTCAAGTTGGTCAAGCTGGGCGAGAAAGTCCGCAACCTCCGGTCGCACGGGTTGGAGGAAGGGGTCAGCACCAGGCTCCTGATCTACGCGGGCGAGTTGCTGCGCCAGGGCGTGTCGCCGGCCATGGCCTGCGAGGCGGCCGTCACGCGACCGATCACGGACGATCCGGACATGCAGCGCAGCATTCAGGAACTGGTTAAAGCGATCTTCTAAGATCAGGCGGAAGGCGCGAGGTTAGGGGCGAGGAGGCGGAACGAGGCGGAAATTCCGGCCTCGTTCATCGAGCCGCTTGCCTCTCGTCAAGTGCTTCAAGGAGGGACAGATGTTCAGCAAGGCATTCGGACGTGTGATGGTCGCTGCCGCCTTGATCGCAGGGTTATCAGGCTGCGGCAGTCTGATGCATCCGAGGGCGGGAGAGTTCCTGGAGCAGGCCAAAGGCGCCAGCGGGATCGAGACGCAGATCAATCTGACGACTATGATCGAGGCCGGCATCAAGGCGGTGCGCGGCCAGGCCGACTACGAGGCCGGGCTCGATACGCTGCACAATCAGGTCTACGCGTTGAGAAAATCCGCCTGCGACGTGACCGAAGAGCAGGCGAAGACCGTGGCCTATGCGAAAGCCGCCACGCTGCGGCGCGAGATCGGGACGATTTTCTATCGCCTCTGGAAAGTCCGCGATGATCAAGCCAAGCGCGATGCGCACCTCGACCTGCTGGCCAAGCGCGTGGAGGAACTCCGCGAAGCGCTCCAGGCCGTGAAAGGATAAGGGCGGTTCTCGTTTCCTTCGTGTTGTCGGTTGCCACGTTCCCCCGCTAGCACTTCCATGAGTCACGCCATCGTCCAGGATAGCCCCGAAGGGGTCGTGCTTGCCGTCCACGTGCAGCCCGGCGCCAAGCGCACCGAATATGCGGGGCTCCACGGCGAAGCCATGAAGTTTCGGGTGGCCGCGCCTCCGGCCGAGGGGGCGGCCAACGAAGCCCTGTGTTCGTTTCTCGCCGAGCAGTTCGGTCTGCCCAAGGGCTCGGTGGTCTTGCGTTCGGGATTGAGTTCCCGCCGGAAGCGCGTGTTGCTCAAAGGCGTGTCTGGCCGGCGCGTCAAAGAGGTCTTTTACCCTGAAGCGTCGGAAGCCTGTTAGCCGAAGGCGGCCGTTTGTGGGTGGGCCAAGGAGGGATGGGCGTGGATGCGGTGGTGAGGCTCTTCGCGTTTCTGGGCGTGTTGGCCGTCATGGCATCGTGGGAGATCATGAGCCCGCGACGCCGGTTGACCACCTCAAAGTTGCGGCGCTGGACGGCGAATCTCTCGGTCGTCGCGCTCAACACGCTCGTCGTCCGGATGCTCTTTGCGACCGGGGCGATGGGGACCGCGCTGCTTGCCGCCGACCAGGGCTGGGGGTTGCTGAACCGCCTCAGCCTGCCGGCCTGGTTCGAGGGGCTGCTGGCGGTGGTGGCGCTGGATTGCGTGCTCTATTTTCAGCACGTGATGTTTCATGCGGTGCCGGCCTTCTGGCGTTTTCACATGATGCACCATGCGGACCTGGATTGCGATGTCACCACCGGCGCGCGATTTCATCCGGTCGAAGTGGCGCTGTCGATGGTCATCAAACTCGCGGCGGTGGTGCTGATCGGCCCGGCGCCGACGGCGGTCTTGTGTTTCGAAGTGCTGCTGAATGCCACGGCGATGTTCAACCACAGCAACGTGTGGATGCCTTCCTCGGTCGATCGATTGCTTCGCTGGGTCGTGGTGACTCCTGACATGCACCGCATCCACCATTCGACCCTCCCGCAGGAGACGAATACGAACTTTGGCTTCAATCTGCCTTGGTGGGACCGGTTGCTGGGCACCTACCGGAGGGACCCCGCGCAGGGACACGAAGGGATGGTTCTTGGCTTGGAGCAGTTCCGGGACCCGGCTCGGTTGACGTTGGCCGGGATGCTGGCGCTTCCCTTCGTGGGGAGCACGGGGAACTATCCCCTCAGTCGAGAACAATGATGGCGGGAGACTCTTCCCGCGTCGAGCGGATGTTCAAGGCAGTCATTGGGGCGCGGGATGGACGACTTTGCTCTGTTGAGTGTGGTTGAAGGGGCTGAGGTCGGCATGATGAGCCGATTGGCTCATCCCAGACTCTTTGCCGCGTCAGAACAGGAAACAGCCAGGGAAGTCGGCCAGCAGACATTGCAGTCGGATTGAAATCCGCTCCAACCGTTTCACGTCGTCCTGCGTCGGCCTCGCGGGATCCAGACTTTCCAGCCAGGCGCTGTCTTTCTGCAACATCCAGAGCGAGAGAAACGACGTGTCTGGAATCTTCGTCTCCTGTTTCGAGGCCAGGGATACGAGCGGCCGCAAACTGGCCACTTCATCCGCAAACTCCATCCGACCCGCCTCAAACCGGTAAGGCTCCCTGTCTTCATCAACGGCGCGGAGCAGGTCTTGGAGCCAGCCGACCGTGGCGGCCATCCGCTCGTAATGGAGCGTCTCTGGCAAGTCGGTGGGCTGATGGTAGCGAGGCGTCCGGCCTGAGGAGAGAAACAGGAACGGCACGGCTTTGTTCCGGAACGCGTCGTAGTCGCTGAACGACACCTGGCCCACCAGCGGCAGCTCTTCGATCAAGTGCAGGCCAACGGGCAATACGGTGAGGGGTGTGATGGGTGACGAGTGACGAGTGATGAGTGGGGATGATTGGAGGTCCGCGTCACGGTTCGTTGCTTCCTTGAGGCGGCGATACAGTTCCGGGCTCTTCTCCGCGCCGGCCGCAAAGATCGTGTTCCGCAAGGGTTCCCAATGCACGCCGCCCATGAGGTCCATGATGATGACGGCTTGGATCCGTGCGGGCGATCCGATCTCGCTCGGCAGATGGTCGATGAAATGCTGCGAGCCCATGAGGGGCGTCCGGATAAACGGCGGTTCCTCCGCGTTGAAGGCGACAAACAGGAGGTGGTGGTGTTGGAGCGCCGGCAGGGTCCTGGCGGTTTCGATCAGGATAGCGACAGCGGAGGCATTGTCGTCGGCGCCGAGGCGATGGTTGCCCAAGTGGTCGTAATGTGCGCCGATGAGAAGCCACGGCGTCGCAGTGCCTGTTCCTGCCGCAAGCTTCACGCCGATCAGGTTGTCTCCCAACCCTTGAGGAAGCGGCTGTCCATACCCGCCCAGTGAGGGGAAAGAATGGAGCCCGGCCTCGCGAAACCGGGCGGTCAGATAGTCCGCCGCCGCGCGGTTGCCTGGTGTGCCGGGCTTCCGGCCGTCCAGGTCAGGGCCGGCCAGATATTCGACATGGGCGCGGAGTTGCTTGGCCAGGGCGCCGGCGATCGGGAGGTTGTGGGGAGCGGCCGGCGTCATGGGGATCGGCGCCGCAGCCGTGGCTGAGGCCAACAGGCACAAGGCGGCTCCATAGGCGATAGGTCGGGCGCAATGCCGGCGTGCAAAAAAGGACGTCAAGGTTTCTGTGGCTGGGTCGGCGCCACGGCAGCCTGATCGGAATTGGCTCCATCAGGCTGAGACGGTCCCGTGGCTTTGTGACGCAGGGCCCGGCCCTTGCCGGGGGTCGGGTCCGTGACCAGGCCGTAGACTTGGCGTCCTTCGTGGTCTTCCGGCAGGTACTCCGTGATCGGCAGGCCGTCTTCCTTGACGAAGAGGAGGCAGTGGCAATATTTGTAGATCTGCATTTCGTCGCAGGCGCAGATCCACCGGCGGAGCTTGGCTTCGGCCTGTTTGTCCTTGTAAAAATTGCAGGGGCAAAGCGGTTTGCCCAATTCGTCCACGTGGGCGGCCAGGCCCTTGATCACCGCTTCGGTGACGGCGGGAGTCGGATGGAAGGCGGTGCCGCTCTTCTCGGCGAAACCCTTCGCGAACTTCCACATCTTCTCCAGGCTGTCTTTGCTCGGTTCCGTCATCGACGCTCCTTTGTAGGCGAGAGGCGCGCGGCAAGGGGGGCAGGATCGTCGTGCCTCTCGCCCGAGCCGGTAGTTTACAAGCAAGGCCGCCTCCT
>VGXD01000117.1 GCA_016873525.1 Nitrospira sp.
TGACTGGTTCAAAAGCTCACCCTCTTGTAGAAGACCTTCTTCGCCGCTTCCGCGGCCAGGACATAGACCAGCACGATCCCCCCCAAGACCAGCAAAAAGGACAGCGGCAGCGGGGCAAAACCGAAGACCCCGCTGATGGGCAGCGCCGGCACCAGCACCGTCAGCGCGGCAATCCCGACCGTGGCCAGGAGCAGATAAGTTCCCGGCTTGCTCTGAAAGAGCGGACGCCGGCTGCGGATCACCAGCACGATCACCGAGGCCGACACCACCGATTCCAGAAACCAGCCGGTTCGAAATTGCGCCGTCGTGGCCCGAAGCCCCAGCAGCAACACCCCGAACGTCAGGTAGTCGAACACCGAGCTGATCAGGCCGAACGTGAGCATGAACTTGCGGATAAAGGCAATGTCCCAACGCCGGGGCCTGTCGATCAATTCATCGTCCACACGGTCGGTCGCAATCGTCATCTCGGGAATGTCCGTCAAAAAATTGGTGAGCAGGATCTGTTTCGGCAAGAGGGGCAGAAAGGACAAAAACAGGGAGGCCCCGGCCATGCTGAACATGTTGCCGAAATTGGCGCTCGTCGCCATGAAGACATACTTGAGGGTGTTGGCGAAGGTCCGCCGCCCTTCGCGCACCCCCTGCACCAGGACCCCCAGGTCCTTTTCCAGCAGCACGATGTCCGCCGCTTCCTTGGCCACGTCCACGGCGCGGTCCACCGAAATCCCGACATCGGCGGCGTGGAGCGCCGAGGCGTCGTTGATCCCATCGCCCAGGTAGCCGACGACATGGCCGGATTGCTGTAGAGACCGAATGATGCGCTCTTTTTGGTTGGGTTCGATTTCGGCAAAGACATCCACCTCGTTCACCCGTTTCGACAAGGCTTCGTCGCTCATGCTGCGCAGCTCGCCCCCCGTGAGCAGCCGGTGATCGACCAGCTCCACCCCCTGGCCGACATGGGCCGCCACGAGGCGGTTGTCCCCGGTAATGATCTTCAGCGACACGCCCAGACGCTTCAGGCTCTGGACGGTGGCCGCCGCGCCGGCCTTGGGCGGATCCGAGAAGACCAGAAACCCGACAAACGTCATGTCCGCTTCGTGGTCTTTGCCGATGCGGGTGATCGGCCCGACATCCCGACAGGCAATTCCCAGCGTGCGAAACCCCTCACGACCGAACCGCTCCAGTTGTTGCTGAATCCGCTCCCGCACCGAGTCCATCGCAACCAGGGTCCCATCGGCCTCGGCGGTGGTGCAGACCTCCAGCACGTTCGGCAAGGCCCCCTTCGTGATCAACCGGTGCCCGGCCTGAGGCGGCCCGCCTGTGGCGACCAGGATGGACAAGCGCTTGCGGACGAAATCGTAGGGCTCCTCGTCCAGTTTGCGATAGCCGGCCAGGTTGAAGGCGCGATGCGCCCGGATGGCCTCGTCGATGGGGTTTGTAAACCCCGTCTCGAACGACGCGTTGAGAGCGGCCTGGAACAGGACGCGCTCGCTGGCCGCGCCGGCCACGTCGAGAGCGGCCTGCAACCGCACGATCCCCTCCGTCAGAGTGCCGGTTTTGTCGGCACAGAGGACATCCATGCTGCCGAAGTTTTCGATCGAGGCGAGCCGTTTGACGATGACTTTCTGGCCGGCCATCTGTTTCGCCCCGTGGGCCAGGTTGATGCTGATGATCGCCGGAAGCAATTGCGGGGTCAGCCCCACCGCCAGCGCCAGCGAAAAAAGAAAGGAGTCCAGCACCGGCCGCGCCAAATACACGTTGATCGCAAAAATCGCGATCACCAAGACCAGGGTCACCTCCAGGAGGAGGTAGCCGAATCGCCTGACGCCCCGTTCGAACTCCGTTTCCGGCGGCCTGAGCTTCAACCGCTGGGAGACCTTCCCGAATTCCGTCTCCGTGCCCGTGCGCACGACCGCCGCCGTGGCGCTGCCGCTGACCACGTGGGTGCCCATGAAGAGGCTGTTCGTCCGCTGCGCGAGCGGCGTCTCCGCCGCCAGGACCCCGACCGATTTTTCGACGGGGTAGGTTTCGCCCGTCAAGGCGGCCTCATCGACGAAGAGGTCCCGGGATTCCAGGATCAGGCAGTCTCCGGGAATGCTGCCGCCGGCCGAGAGGACGAGGATGTCGCCGGGGACGATCGCTTCGGCCGGGATTTCGCAGGAACGCTCCCCGCGCAAGACCTCCGCTTTGATTTGCACGATCGCCAGCAGCTTGCGCACCGCTTCGGCCGCGCCGCGCTCCTGCCAGAATCCCAGCAGGGCGCTGACGAAGATGATCGTGAGGATGATCAGGGCGTCGGCGGGGCCGCTCAGGAAGAACGACAAGCCCGCGGCAAACACGAGGATGAGGATGATCGGGCTCTGAAATTGCGCGAGCAGCAGGGGCCAGGCTTGCGTGTTCGTTCCCGCTTTCAGCCGGAAGGCGCCGCCTTGCGCGAGGCGACGCCGGGCTTCCTCACCCGTCAACCCCTTGGCCGTCGTGTGCAAGCCCTGCAGCAATGCCTCGGCAGGCAGGCTCCAAAACGCCGAAGGGCCTGGGCTCATGTTCGATGAAACCGCCGGCTTGGCACGCATGGTCACACGCCGTCAGACCGACGACCCGAGGAACGGATTCGGCGCACCTGGGCCATCAGCCTCTTCAGTGGCATTCCGTCGGGCAGAAGAAGACGAGATAGACAAAAACGGCAAGACCGAGCACCACTGCCCCCAGCAACAGCCACGTTCCCCTCGTCATGGTCCCCTTCCCTTCGACAAAGCCCCGCCCGTTAGACCTGATGCAACAGGACAGAGTGAGCAAGAGCGGTGCCACCCGGAAACGCTGAACAGTGAACGATGAATGATGAACGCCCTGGCTCAAATTTTCACATTTAGCGTTCCTCCTTCATCCTTCCGCATTGATAAGCCGATTATTTGTAGCCTTCCGCTACAGAGAGCAACAACGAGACTGTAGCAGGACTCCCCCCTGTGAAGACTGAAGAGCCGATGGCTGATGGCCTATGGCGAACACACGATAGGAAATTCCTAAAACTATCAGCCATTCGCCATACGCTCTTCGCCCTTCTCCTCGGTGGCACCACCCTTGCTCAGTGCTTTATGTGCCTTGACGGATTGCGCAAGATTGACGATTACGGAAGAATTGATAATTGTTGAATTGATTCATTGACGATTATAGGATTCGTCAATTCCGGCTCAATCATGGCAATCACTCAATCCCGGCGATCAAGGATTCCCGGCAATCGTCAATTCCTAGTTTGGAGGCCCTATGGCTGAGGTGCTCTTTCCGAAAATTCTTGTGCCGGTGGATTTTTCCCCCTGTTCAGAGGAAGCCTTCCGGGTGGCTCTGTCGCTGGCGCGTCTCAACCAATCGGAGGTGTTGCTGCTCCATGTGATCGACACCAAGAGCCTGCAAACCCTCAACCATCTCGGGCTGGCCTTGCCGTCCGAAGAAGCCAAGCAAAAAAAGCGGCTCAGTCACCAGGCGCGACTGAACGCCAGACGCCTGCTCGATTCCGATGCGGCCAAGGGACTGTCCGTCAGACGGCTCCTCGCGGAGGGCGCCCCCTTCGTGGAAATCGCCAGGACGGCGCGGGCGGAGAAAGTAAACTTGGTCGTGATCGGCAGTTACGGAGGCCAGGCCGGCCACGTGGAGAAAATCTTTTTCGGCAGCACCGCCGAGAAGGTGGTGCGCACCGCCGGCTGTCCGGTCCTCTGCGTGCCGATGCCCCCCAAGATGCCGCCTCAACGCCGGACCGCGGCAAAATCAGAGGCCGCACGATGACGCCCCTGGTCAAACGGCTCCTCTTCGCGACGGATTTCTCCGACTGCGCAGCCAGGGCCGAGGACTATGCCGTGCTCCTTGCCGAGGCCTGCGGAGCCGGCCTGGACATCCTCCACGTATTGGAATTTCAGACGGGGATGGACCCGGAATATCCCGTGAACCAGCTCTACCTGGAGCAATTGAGGAAACAAGCGGCCGGCGAGATCGACGTCGCCGTCAACCGCATCTCCAAGAAAGTGGCCAAGGTCACCGCGCGGCAGGTGCTCGGCATCCCCAGCCAATGCATCAACGAGATAGCCAAGGAGACGGACGCGGACCTGGTCGTGCTCGGCACCCGTGGACGAACCGGACTGGAACACATCCTCTTGGGCAGCACGGCGGAGCGGGTCATTGCCGGCGCGCCCTGCCCGGTCCTGACCGTCAGACTGGCGCGGGGCACAACCCTGACGGCCGCAAGGCAAGGCGCCGCCCCCGCCATCCGGCGCATCCTGGCGCCGGTGGACTTTTCCGACTGCTCCCTGGAATCATTGGAATATGCCGCGCACATGGCCGCCCAGTTCGGCGCCGCCATCACGATCTTCCACGTCATGGAGCCGGTTTCCTATAGTTTGGACTTCACGCTGACCCATGCGGGGGAAACCCGCGCCAACCGCGAACGGCTGGAATCGCGGCTTACGGAACTGGCCGCGCCCCTGAAACGGAACGGGCTGAATGCGGATGTTGCCTTGCGCGGCGGGGTGCCGGCCGATTCGATCCTGGACCAGGAACGCGAACAGGCTTATGATGTACTCGTCATGGGCACGCATGGCCGCCGCGGGGTCTCGCACTTGGTCAGCGGCAGTGTGGCGGAAGCGGTCCTGCGCCGAGCCGCCGGACCTGTCTTGACGGTCAAGAGTCCGAAATTCCGCGCCGCGCACCGGCCGAATTGACGATTGACGGATTGCATCATGGTGGATTGGCCGATTCTCCCCCTCCACCAATCATCCATCAATCACCAATTTTTGAGAAAGGAACGCCATGGCCACCAAGAATCCCAAACCCGCCAAGACGTCAGCCGCAACGCCCTCCCGATCCCAGCCGAAAATCGCAAAGGCGGCCACGCCTGCGAAGTCCTCAAGCCCCGGCGAGTTGTCCGACGACATGTGGGAACAGATTGCCAAGAAGGCCTATGAACTGTGGGAACAGCGCGGACGCCGCGAGGGTCAGGACATGCAGAACTGGCTGGATGCGGAGGCGATCGTGATGGACGAGACCCATGAAGCCCGCGAATGAGAGCCCGTTGATGTCGCAGCAGGAAGCCACTCCGCCGGCTCCCCGCATCCCGATCGACCCGTCGCTCCACTCCCTCTTCAACCGGCTCGACGCCCTCTCCCAGGAGCCGACCTTTCTCGTTCAGCGACAACTCGCCTTGAGCCTGGCGCTCCGCCCCTATGCCGAGTATGCCCAGAGGCTGCCGTGGTTCCCTCTGCCTGAAGAACTCGAACTGGCCGGCCTCTACCTCTATGCGGACTTCTACCCGGAGGACGGCCAACTCTCCCTGATCGAACGAGTCCGTGACACGATCGAGGTCCACGTGCCGCAAGAAGAACGGGCCTGGCTGGACCCGCTCCGTCATTCCTACATGGACTTGCTGGAGATCCTGTCCGTCGAGGATGACGAGACCGGCCGGCTGATCCTGCGTTCGCTCGGCGACGGCCTGGAGTTTCGCGTCGCCGCTGGGGCCTTCAGCCGAACGGTCACGGCCGGACAGGCGCTCCTCACCCGCCTGATCCGTTTGCCGGACCGCGCCGTTCTGGCGGGCTCGGCCCTCATCGTCTCGGCGGCCCACGCGCAGGCGATCTACCGGGCCACCGACGAGTGGCGGCGCCAGATGGAAGCGGAGTCCGGTTCTTTCGACTTGGGCGAATGGCAGGAGTTTGCGAAACGCTACGGGCACATCCTCCTCTGGCAATTTGCGCAGGCCCGGCTGATGAGTCTGATCAGGGCCGATGAACGTGTTCGGTATCGCACGCCTGACGGCCGGCCCGTTCTCTACGCGCTCGCGCAATACGACCACCGCGAGTTTCGCTTCCTGGCCGACGGCTTGCCGCAGATCGAGGGGTTGGTAGCCGACTCGCCCGGCAAGCCCGGCGCCCGGCGCGTCTGGGTGCAGCGAGAGCGCCAGCTCGACGCCGTCGTGGCCAGGCTGACGCTCACCCCCTCGCTCCTGACGGTTGAATGCGACTCACGGGAACGCCTCGACGGCCTCAAGCACCGGTTGGCCTCCGCCTTCGGCTTTGCGCTCCATTTTATGGGTGAGTCCACGACCGTGCCGGCCCACGCGCTGCCGCAGACGGACCTGACGGTGGACGACCTCCCCTCGGTCTCCGTGGTCGTGACCGAGGAGGAAGACCGCCGCCGCCTGGCGGCGTTTTCCGAATCGGTCTACTTAGAATGGGCCGACCGGCCGGCTCCGGCCCTGGGCGGCCTGACGCCCCGTCACGCCGCGACATCGCCGGACGGCAAGACGCAAGCGGCGGCGCTCATCGCGCAACTGGAACAGGACGACCTGGCTCTTCGCCGGACCGGCCAACCCGGCTACGACTACAACCGGCTCCGCGCCCACGTCGGCCTGTAGGACTGCCGGCGAACCGCGTTCGATTCATAATAATAGGAGAGGTACTATGCGCTGGATACAGGCCCTCGCCGCCGCCACCATCTCCGCAAGTCTGTCCTGGATGACAGG
>VGXD01000118.1 GCA_016873525.1 Nitrospira sp.
GTTGAGGCCCCTGCACGCTTTGCGAAGCGCCGATACACGACCTTGGCGTCTCCGGCCAAGTCCGTGGCCTTGGCCATGAGCAGGACCTGGACCCGCACCCGTCGTTGCGCGAGCAAGCGCGCGACGACGAACCCGTCCCCCCCGTTGTTGCCTTTGCCGCAGCAGATCGTCACCGTTTTGCCGCGTAAGGGGCCGAAGGTCTGTTCCATTGCCGCGACGACGCCGGCTCCGGCTCGCTCCATCAGCGTGAGGCTGGGAATGCGGGCTTCCGTCATGGCGCGACGGTCGAGGGCTTGCATCTGGGCAGCGGTGACGATCTTCATAGGGATCCGTGATGGGTGATGGGTGATGGGCAATGGGTGAAAATGGGTAAGAGGAGCATCATCACCCGCATCATGCGTGTCACCTTACGCATCACTCTCTCGTGAGGACCGCTTCGGCGATCGCGTAGTCGGCATCGTGCGAGAGGCTGACGTGGATGCCGGTGACGCCCGCTTCGCGGAGGAGGGTTTCCGCCCGGCCGCTGACCGTGGCCACCGGCTTGCCGTTGGGATCGTTGAGCACCTGGATGTCCACCCAACGGATGCCGCCGGCCAGGCCGGTTCCGAGCGCCTTGAGGACGGCCTCCTTCGCCGCAAACCGTCCGGCCAGCGAGGCATAGGGAGAGGCCCGCTTTAAACAGTAGCGACGCTCCTCGTCCGTATAGAGCCGGTGAAGAAAGCGGTCCTGCCACCGTTCCGCCAGGGCTTGGATGCGGGTGATCTTGACGAGATCCAGGCCGACTCCGACGATGGTCATCGCTGCGTTTTGCTCCGCGCAGGCGCGAGACCGGAGGCGTGAGGCATGTCGCGATGCGGATGCATGCCCCTCTAGCTCCTCGCCTCTTGCCGCTCGCCTGAGGGCCCGCCGACCAGTTGCTTCATCTCCCGCACCGCCCGATCGAGTCCGACCAAAACAGCCCTGGCGATGAGGCTGTGTCCGATGTTGTATTCCACGATCTCGGTGATTTGCGTCAGACGTTTCACGTTGCGGTAGGTCAGCCCATGGCCTGCGTTCACGCCGATCCCCAGCTTGTAAGCCAGCTTGGCCGCTTGGGCGAGGGCGTCGAATTCGGCCTGCTCCTCCTTGAGGCGGCGGGCGTTGGCGTAACGGCCTGTGTGCAGTTCGACGTAATCTGCGGCGATCTTGTGAGCGGCTTTGATTTGCTCCAGGTCCGGTTCGACGAACACGCTGACGGGAATGCCGCCGTCATGCAGAAGGTCCACGATGGCCTTCATGCGCTCCTTTTGCCCGGCGACATCCAGGCCGCCCTCGGTAGTCAATTCCTGCCGGCGTTCCGGGACCAGCGTGACCATGTGGGGTTTGACGTGCAGCGCGATCTTGACCATCGAGTCCTCGGCCGCCATTTCCAAGTTCAGCTTGGTCGTGATGATGTCCTTCAACAAGTTGAGGTCACGGTCCTGGATGTGTCGGCGGTCTTCCCGCAGGTGCACGACCAGGCCGTCGGCGCCGGCTAATTCCACCAGCACCGCTGCCGCAAGGGGGTCTGGCTCGTTGCCTCCCCTGGCCTGGCGGAGTGTGGCTACGTGGTCGATGTTGACGCCGAGCCTGGGCATGACGCTCCTGCTGTTTCTTGTGGACGTCGGGATTGCGGCAGCCCTTGCGGAGTTTTCAACGCAAGGCCGATGCAACGCGAAAAATTGCAAAAGATTCTGATATTATTACAAAAAGATCCGATGGTAGCAAGAGGAGTCTGGCTGAGGAGGAGTATCTGATGAGCGCAGCGATCGGCTGGTAGGCTCCGGCAACCGTGCCGGGCCGGTCGTCGGGCCTGATCGTTACGGTTCCTGCGTCCCCAAACTCACTCAACTGGGGAATAAAATTGACTGTTTAGGACCGCTCCATTAAAATGAGGCAGTTTTTAAACAACCTCCGCATGAGACGAATGGTTCAACGGGTTGTTGTGCTTGGAAAAATGAGGGAATGGTGGAAGGGTTCTATCGTATAAAACGGCTCCCGCCTTATGTGTTTGCGCAGGTCCAGGCGCTCAAATTGGAGGCCAGGCACAGGGGGGAGGACATCATCGACTTCGGCATGGGCAATCCGGATCAGCCGACGCCGGACCATATCGTCAACAAGCTGATCGAGGTCGCGCGCAATCCTAAAAACCATCGCTACTCGGCGTCGCGGGGCATCACGAAGCTCCGTCATGCGATCACCGGCTGGTACAAGCGGCGTTACGACGTGGACCTGGACCCGGAGACGGAAGCGATCGTGACGATCGGCTCCAAGGAGGGGATTGCGCATTTGGCTCTGGCGATGGTCGGGCCCGGCGATGTCGTGCTGACCCCGACGCCGACCTATCCCATCCACATGTACAGCGTGATCATCGCCGGCGGCGAGGTGCGCGGCGTCGAATTGCGTCAGGACAGCGATTTTTTCGAAGACCTGACGAAGGCGTACCGGCAGACGCTGCCGCGCCCGCGCGTGTTGGTCATCAATTTTCCGCACAATCCGACGACCGCGGTGGTGGACCTGGAGTTTTTCAAAAAGATCGTGGCCTTTGCCAAAGAGCATAACGTCATTGTGGTGCACGACCTGGCCTACGCGGACATCGTCTTCGACGGCTATCGTGCGCCCAGCCTCCTGCAGGTGCCGGAAGCCAAGGACATCGGCGTGGAGTTTTTCACGCTGTCCAAGAGCTACAACATGCCGGGCTGGCGCGTCGGGTTCTGCGTCGGGAACCGCGAAGTGATCGGCGCCCTGGCCAAGCTCAAGAGCTACCTGGACTACGGTATTTTTCAGCCGGTCCAGATTGCGAGCATCATTGCGCTCAACGGGCCGCAGGATTGCGTGAAGGAAACGGTCGCCCGGTATCAGCGGCGTCGCGACGTGCTGGTGGAGGGGCTGAACCGCATCGGATGGGCGGTCGAAAAACCGCGCGCCACAATGTTCGTGTGGGCGAGGATTCCGCCGCCGTACCGAGGGATGGGGTCGCTCGAATTTTCGAAGCTCTTGCTGAAGGAAGCGAAGGTGGCCGTTTCGCCTGGCATCGGCTTCGGCGAGGGCGGCGACGAGTACGTGCGGTTCGGACTTGTGGAGAATGAGCACCGGACCAGGCAGGCGGTGCGCGGCATCAAGAAGATATTGGAAGAGTGACGGGGCGCGATGAAGGCGAAGATCGGAGTCGGCGTGATCGGATTCGGGACGGTGGGGACCGGCGCGGCCAAGATTTTATTGGACAACGCCGCGATCATCCGTCGCCGCGTGGGGGTGCCGGTGGAGTTGGTCCGGGTGGCGGATTTGGACGTCACGACGGATCGCGGCATTCGTTTGCCCCAGGGGGTGCTGACCACCGATGCGCGGCAGGTGCTGGACGATCCCTCGATCGACATCGTGCTGGAGCTGATCGGCGGCTACGATGCCGCCAAGAAGCTGATCTTGGAGGCGATCGCGCGGGGCAAACATGTGGTGACGGCCAACAAAGCGTTGTTGGCCGTGCACGGGGAAGAGATCTTCGAGGCGGCTTCCCGGCAGGGCGTGGACGTGGGGTTCGAAGCCAGCGTGGGGGGCGGCATTCCGGTGATCCGCGCGCTGACCGAGGGTCTGGCGGCCAACACGATCCTGTCCATCTACGGCATCATCAACGGGACCTCCAACTATATCCTGAGCCGGATGACCCGCGAAGGACACGGGTTCCAGGAGGTGCTGGCGGAGGCGCAGAAGGCCGGGTATGCGGAGGCCGATCCGACCTTCGACGTGGCCGGGGTGGATTCCGCCCACAAGCTGGCGATCATGGTGAATCTCGCCTACGGCACGCCGGTCAATGTGAAAGAGGTCTTCACCGAGGGCATCACGAAGTTGACGCCCCTGGACATCATGTATGCCAAGGAATTCGGCTACACGATCAAGCTGTTGGGCATCGCCAAGTTTTTGGGAGGCGATCGCGACGGGGAAGTCGAAGCGCGGGTGCATCCCACCATGATCCCGGCCGCGTCGCCCATCGCTCAGGTGGAGGGGGTCTATAACGCGATCCAGCTCGTCGGAGACGCGGTGGGCGACATTGTGCTGTACGGCCAGGGCGCCGGGTCGATGCCGACCGGGAGCGCCGTGGTCAGCGATGTGATCAACCTGGCGCGGAACATTTTGAAGGGGGCGTCCGGCCGGGTGCCGCCCGCCTCCTTTCAGCGGGACCAGCGGCGTCCGCTTCGCATTCGTCCGATGGAGGAGATCGACTCCCTGTACTACCTGCGCTTCATGGTGCTCGACCGGCCGGGGGTGCTGTCGCAGATCGCGGGGGTGTTGGGGCAGCAGGGCATCAGCATTTCCTCCGTGCTACAGAAGGGGCGCAAGGACGGCCAGACCGTGCCGGTGGTGATCATGACCCATACGGCCACCGAGCGGGCGGTCCAGGCGTCGCTTCGCGAGATCGATCGAATGGCGTTCATTTCGGAGCCCACCACGTTGATTCGTGTCGAGGGGCAAGACGGGTAAATCATGCGCCCCGCGTTAGGCACAGCGTGTCAGCCTTTGCAGGCCTCGGTGAGTCGGCCATGATGCCGTGGCGCGGGCTCATCGAGGAGTATCGGAAGTTCCTTCCGGTGACGGACCGGACGCCCGTGATCACGCTGGGAGAGGGGAACACGCCCCTGATTCCGGCCACGCGCCTGGCTCAACGGATCACCCCGCGGATCGAACTCTACTTGAAGGTCGAAGGCGCCAATCCGACCGGCTCCTTCAAAGACCGGGGGATGACCCTGGCCATTTCCAAGGCCGTGGAAGCCGGAGCCCGGGCCGTGATCTGCGCCTCGACCGGCAACACCTCGGCGTCGGCCGCGGCCTACGGCTCCCGCGCGGGCTTGGCCGTCTACGTCTTGATCCCGGCCGGCAAGATCGCGTTGGGCAAGTTGTCTCAAGCCATGATGCACCAGGCGACCGTGATTCAGATCGAAGGGAACTTCGACCAGGCCCTGGCGATCGTCAAGGACCTTGCGGCGACCAACCAGATTGAACTGGTCAACTCGATCAATCCCTTTCGGATCGAGGGACAAAAAACCGCGGCGCTGGAAGTCTGCGACCAGTTGGGCGGCGCTCCGGACGTCCACGTGCTCCCGGTCGGCAATGCCGGCAACATCACAGCCTATTGGCGCGGATACACGGAGTACCGCGCCGCAGGCCAGATTGCGCGGCTTCCTCGGATGATGGGATTTCAAGCGGCGGGGGCGGCGCCCATCGTGTTGGGCCATGTCGTGGAGGACCCGCAGACGGTGGCCACGGCGATCAGGATCGGCAACCCGGCCAGTTGGAAGGCGGCGATCCAGGCGGTGGAGGAATCGTCGGGGAAGATCGACATGGTGACGGATGAAGAAATCCTCCGAGCCTACGGCATGGTCGCGGCGGAAGAAGGCGTCTTCTGCGAGCCGGCCTCGGCGGCTTCGGTGGCGGGCCTGATCAAGATGAGCGGCACCGGCCTGTTGAAAGAGGGGGACAAGGTGGTCTGTACCTTGACCGGCCACGGCCTCAAGGATGCGGATACGGCGATCGGTGTGTCTCGTCAACCGAAGACGGTCAAAGCCAACCGAGACGATGTGGCCCGGTTGTTAACGGTCTGAGCCCATAGGGGCGCAAGGAGGCGATGAAATACATCATCCTGCATGGCGAAGGCATGGCGGACGCGCCGCGGCCGGACCTCGGCGGCAAAACGCCGTTGCAGGCGGCAGCCACGCCCAACATGGACGGGTTGGCGCGAAACGGCGAGTTGGGGATGGTCACCATGGGCCACGCAGAGGGGCTCGGCCATGGCAGCGAGGTGCTGCAGTTGTCGGCGCTGGGCTACGATGCCCGCAAGTTCTATCCGGGGCCGGCGCCATTGGAGGCGGTCAGCCTGGGGGTGGTGGTCGAAGAACACGACGTGGTCTATCGCTGCACCATGGTGACGCTTCGGGCTGCGGCCCAGCCGGGCAAGGGCCAACAGGCGGAGACCAAGAAGCTCGGGCCTCAGGTCGTGCTGGAGGACGAGACGGCGGGCGGCATCGAAACAGAAGAGGCGCGTGAATTGATCGAGGCGGTCAATGAGCAGCTTGGTTCGGAGACGATCCAGTTTTACCCCGGCCCCGGCCACCGGCACCTCATGGTTTGGGTGGGCGGCAAGGCGAAGGCGGTCTGCACGGACCCGCATGAGCTGCGGGGGAAGCCGATCGGAGATTGTCTGCCGAGCGGCGACGGGGCCGACATCTTGCGCAAGCTCATGGATGCGTCCTTGATCATTTTGCGCGACCATCCCGTCAACGACCAGCGGCGAGAGGCGGGGCTGAAGCCGGCCAACTGCCTGTGGCTCTGGGGGCCGGGACGGGCGCCGAAGTTGCCGAAGTTGACCGAGCAGTATCAGGTGTCCGGCGCAGTCATTGCCACCAGCGATTTGCACCGGGGCGTGGGCCTCTGCGCCGGGTTGGAGGCGGTGGATCCG
>VGXD01000119.1 GCA_016873525.1 Nitrospira sp.
GCATCGTTCTCATTCCCGTTGAACTCCCATCGAGAAAAACGATCCGCATTTCACCAGGCGGACAAAATCCACTTATCAAACAGATCGTCGAGGATTTCTGTTCACGATTCGTCCCAGGAGGACTCATCGTCTACATCGGAGACGCTGAAAACAAATTTCTCCATCTTGAAGATGAATACCTCAAGCGCCTTGGCGTGGTTATCCCTCCGCCGGCCAAGATGCCGGACGTTATTGTGCATCATGTAAATAAAAACTGGCTGGTGCTCGTAGAGGCTGTGACAAGCGCCGGACCTGTAGATGCAAAGCGTCGGAAGGAATTGAAAGAGCTTTTTTCTGGCTGCACGGCGGGCTTAGTTTTTGTAACGGCGTTTGCTGGCCGGGAAGCGATGCGAAGCTTCCTTCCGCAGATTTCGTGGGAGACCGAGGTTTGGATAGCAGAGGATCCAGATCATCTTATTCATTTCAACGGCGAACGATTCCTTGGCCCTTATCCTGACGTCATGCCATTGCCCATTCAAGGGCAACAATAGCGATCATTTCCGCTTCTCTTCGAACTGGGCCGTCTCGAAGAGTTCCTGGGCCTTGTCCCCTCCGCAGCCCGAGACGGCGAGCCACCCAATCCATACGGCGGTCAGTCCCCATCGCGCCATGCGCATGGTGCTACCTCCTGACTAACGAAGAATGAGAAAAGCGATCTCCAAGCATACGGAGAAGACACCGGCCGGTCAATCGAGCCCCACGCAAGGCCCGCGTGCGAACACAGCAAGTGGTGGACTTCGGAGCCAAGCCTGGGTAGGATCAGCAAGTATTTCGACTCGTGGCTTTCATCTTGCTCTAGGTCTGCGTGAGGGCAATCGATGCGACTGGAACGGCTTGGCGGGCTGCAAGTCCGCCTGACCGGCGGCACGGACGGCCAGGGCGGCGGCGAGGGTCCGGTCGTCGTCTTGCTCCACGGGTTCGGCGCGCCGGGCGACGACCTGGTTCCCCTCTGGCAGGCGCTCGATGCGCCGCAGGGGACTCGGTTTGTGTTTCCCGAAGGGCCGCTGGCTCTGTCCATGGGCTTCGGCCAGTCGCGCGCCTGGTGGATGCTCGATCTGGACAAACTCAACCGCGATTTGGCCGCCGGCCGTCCGCGCGATGCGTCCCGTGAAACGCCCAAGGGATTGGCCGAGGCCAGGAACCAGGTCACGGCCTTGTTGGATGACGTGACCCGTCGTCTCGGCGCCGATCCCAAGCGGACCCTGCTCGGCGGGTTTTCCCAGGGCGCCATGCTGTCCTGCGACGTAGCGCTGCGCACGGCCCGGCCGCTTGCCGGCCTGGTGCTCCTGTCCGGCACGCTGCTCGCCAAGGAGGAGTGGGTGCCGCTCATGCCGAAACGCAAGGGGCTGCGGGTCCTCCAGAGCCACGGCAGCAAGGACCCGCTGCTGCCGTTGTTTCTGGCCGAACAACTGCGGGACTACCTGACGCAGGCCGGCCTCGCCGTACAGTGGGTGGGTTTTCGTGGCGGGCACGAAATTCCCGACGCGGTTCTTGCCAAGTTGGGCCCGTTCTTGCGCGAGACCCTCGCGCCGCGCTGAATCGATGGGCGGAGGAGAGCCATGGGCAGAGGCACGACGATCATGATGCAAGCGAGCAAGGGAGATCGGTATGTCGCGTGACGGGAGTCGGCGTATGGCGGGCCTGGCCCAATCCGAGATTCGGGCCATGTCCATGGCTTGCGAACAAGCGCAAGGACTCAACATGGCCCAGGGGGTCTGCGACACCCCTGTGCCGCATCCCGTGGTCCAAGGCGCGGAACAGGCGATGGAAACAGGCCACAACATCTATACGCGGTTCGACGGAGTGGCGGAGCTGCGCCAAGCCCTCGCGCGCAAGCTGGCCGACTACAACGGCATCGCCGCAGACCCGGAGACCGAGATCACGGTCAGCGCCGGGGCCACCGGGGCTTTTCACTGCGCCTGCCTGGCCCTGCTCAATCCCGGCGACGAGGTGATTCTCTTCGAGCCCTACTACGCTTATCACGTCAGCGCGCTGATCTCGGTGGAAGCGGTGCCCCGGATGCTGCCGATGCGGGCTCCCGACTGGACGTTTTCCCAGGCCGACCTGGAGCGGCTGGTCACGAGCCGGACCAAGGCCATCGTGGTCAACACGCCGGGCAATCCTTCGGGCAAGGTCTTCAGCCGGGCCGAGCTGCAAGGGATCGCGGACCTGGCTGTCCGGCACGACCTCTTCGTCTTCACGGATGAAATCTACGAATACTTTCTCTACGACGGCCGGCCGCACGTGAGCGTCGCCACGTTGCCGGGCATGGCGGAGCGCACGATCACCATCGGCGGCTACTCCAAGACCTTCAGCATCACCGGCTGGCGGATCGGCTACAGCGTGGCCCAGGCCCACTGGGCGCAGATGATCGGCGCGATGAACGATCTGCTCTACGTCTGCGCGCCCGCGCCCTTGCAATACGGCGTGGCCTCGGGCATCCGCGCGCTGGACCGCAGTTTCTACCGGGGCCTGATCGAAGACTACCGGCACAAGCGCGACCGGTTTTGCCGCGCGCTGACGCAGGCGGGACTGCCCCCCTCGGTGCCCCAGGGCGCCTATTACGTGCTGGCCGACGTGTCGCGGCTGCCCGGCGCCACCGGCAAGGAACGGGCCATGCACGTCCTGAACAGGACCAAGGTGGCCGGGGTCCCCGGCGAGGCGTTCTTCAGCGGAGCGGAGGGGCACCGCTTCATGCGATTCTGCTTTGCAAAGACCGATGGAGACCTTGACGAAGCCTGCCGGCGGATCGAAGGGCTTCAATGACGGAGTGCGCCGATGGCGAGGGAAACGACCAGACCGCATAGGAATGTCTTCCTGGCGCTGTTGATGGGGCTGCTTGCGGCGGGGGCGAGTTGCGCGACCAATCCCTACACCGAGCGCTCCCAACTGATTTTGCTGCCCGCGAGTTACGAAGACAAGCTGGGCGATCAGGCCTACGCGCAAGTGCTCAAGGACCCCAAGGTCCGCATCTCCCAGGACCCCCAAGAAGTGGACCCGGTGAAGCGGGTGGCTGCCCGCATCATTGCGGCAGCCAAACAATCCAAGTATGCGGAGGCCGCCAACCGGTTTCACTGGGACGTCACCGTGATCAAGGACGACAAGACCGCCAATGCCTTTGCCCTGCCGGGCGGGAAGATCGCCGTCTACACCGGCATCTTCCCGATGGCCAAAAACGAAGCGGGGCTGGCCATGGTCCTTGGCCATGAGGTGATCCATGCCCTCGCGCGTCACGGGGCCGAGCGGATGAGCCAGGGCATGGTGACGGACATCGTCTTGAAGGGCGCCGACGTGGCGCTTCAGACGCAGGGCGTCGCCGCGCCGATGCGAAGCGGGGTGATGCAGGCCTTGGGGCTCGGCACGCAAGTGGGCGTGTTGTTTCCGTTCAGCCGCGCGCACGAATCCGAAGCCGACCACGTGGGGATGCGCATCGCCGCCCAGGCCGGCTACGACCCCCATGAAGCCGTCCATGTCTGGGAGCGGATGCAGCAGGCCGGCGGGGCCCAGCCGTCGGAATACCTCTCCACCCACCCCAGCCATGGAACGCGGATCAAGCAATTGGAAGCCTGGATGCCGGAGGCCCTGACCGACTACGCGCAAGCGTCCCGCGCGCCCGCCGCCAACTTGCCGACGCTACAGGGCCGGTAGCCCCGCGCGCCGATTTCCGTGTGGTGCGGGGCAATCGGCCGCCGGAGCCAGGCAGATGCCGCTTGACTAGCCCGATGTCTTCAGCGTAGGCTGAAGCCATGACGTGTTGAGTCACGCTGACTGTCCCATCCCTCGCGCGTCCTGACTCCTCCTTGCGCGTCTGATTCTCCAGTCTCCGCCGCTCCTACGCCACACTGTTTCCGCAGAGCCGTCGTCATAGGCATCGAATGTACGGTCGGGTCCGCTCGGAGGAGAGGTCGCCAGATGAACTGTCCACGTTGTCAGGGCTTGATGGCGACGATTCGCTTGGAAGATGCGGGGAATATGACCAGCTGCCAGTTATTGCCCGGCTGGCAATGTCTCCTGTGCGGCGAGGTCATCGATCCCGGCATCGCCGCGAATCGGGTCGGACACCACGAACCGTGGCGGGATCGGACGCGCCCTCGCTATCTGGCCGGGTCCGGCGCCTCCAAGCCCAAGCGGACGAAGCCGAGATGACGGTGTTCTTGTAAACGAGTGGGTTGAGCGTGTTCCCCGTCGGCCCAGAAGTGTCAGGCGATGACCGGTGAACGGTTCGTCGCGTCAGGCCTTGCGATGATGTGGTCGCGCGGTCCACGAAGTTGTTCCGTTGAAGGGAGGCGTCAGCATGGCGAAGGAAGAAAAACCGGCAGGGGCGGTGCCTGCAAAACCAAAACAGTGGTTGAGAATTCCCGACGGGACCAAGGTCCGGTGTCGGGTGGAAGGGTATGAAGGCGCCATCGACGGCCTGACGGAGATCGTCCAGGGGACGAGTCTGAACCCGGATGGGAAGTCGCAGTATCGTGTCAACGTGGGGGAGTCGAACCGGAGGCTGGCCGCCGAACAGGATTTGCTGATTGTCGCGGATCGTGAGGGGCTGGTCATCGTCCACAAGGCGAAGATCGAATACCGCCGCTATGTCACCGAACGGCTTCGCGGCATGTTCACGGACGACCGGTTTGTGGCGCCCCTGTGACCGTGTACGGAATCCGCGCCGCCGCGAGAACCGGGAGGCCGAGACGGAGACGATGACCGCGAAAGCGACCGTGATGAACAAGAGCCATGGGAAATTTTGCCTCAGCAGTCCCCTTCAGATTGAACCTTCCATAACTTCGACAATCTGCTTCAGCGCTTGGTCGAGCGTGTAAAAACGCATCAACTGGTCTCGGCCCCAGGCCAGGGGCAGGGACTCCACGAACATCAATCGACCCAGCTTGCGCGAATTGTCCTGGGCCGCTTCCACCCGCTGCTTGTTGCGCCGAACGTACAGGCGCAGCGCGTATTCGACGTGGGCGGCGTCGGTGCGGGACAGTTCGTCGGCCAGGGCCGAGGCGGAGAGCATCGCCATCGAGGCGCCCACCCCGGCGGTGGGCAGAAAGCCGGCTGCGGCGTCGCCCAGTAGGACGATGCGTCCCTTGGCCCATTGGTGCGCCCGACAGTCGTGGAGGTCCCAGAAAAACGGGTTTGAGGTTTGCTCGACGGCGTCCAACACGGCGGGCACCGGCCCGCCGACCGTCCCGAACTGTTTGCGTGCCTGCGCGGCGAAACCGCTCCGCCCGTCCTTCTGCAGCGCCGTCTTGGGGCCGGCCAGCACGACGCCGAGCGCGTCTTTGACAGGGTAGAGGCCCACGAGCGCGCCCGCGCCCCAATATTCCGCCATGGTCTCGGCCGGCAACAGGTCGGCCGGCGTCCAGGCCACCCAGCATCCCCAGCCGCTCTCCCAATAGGCGTACTCGCGTTCACTGAGGATGGCCTTGCGTGTCTCCGAGTGCATCCCATCGGCTCCCACCACGAGATCGAAATCCGAGGAAGAGCCGTCGTTGAATGCGACCCTGACCGTTGCCCCACGGTCCTCGAAGCGGGTTGCCGTGGTGCCGAAACGGATCGGGACGCCGCCCAGGCCGGCCGCGAGCACTTCCAGCAGTTCGCTCCGTCGCAAGCCCTGGATGGGGCCGTATCGCTCGGCCAATGGCCCGAAATCGAAGTGGTGGGCGATGTGTCCGTGGCTGTTCCCAAGTCTGTAGTAGCGGCCCGGCACGCTGACATCCAGGAAACGTTGATGGAGTCCGAGGCCGTGCAACACGCGACTGCCGAGCGGATAGAGGGCGATGTTGTACCCGGAGTGTGCAAAGTCGGCCGCACGTTCGATGATCACCGGCCGCTCGCCGCGTTGGCGCAGCAGTGCGGCCAAGGTCAACCCGGCGACCCCGGCACCGACGATTAGCGTCCGCATTCGACCGCCTCCTTGTGCTTCAAGTCATGAGAGTGGGCAGCAGCGACCTCGGTCCCTGAATCTTTCAAGCGTCTGCCGACCGCGCAGCTTACAGATGCTCGAAACTGTCCAAAAGGTCAAGGAGGGTACGATCCCTCTGACCGGGTGCCTTGCGCCGGTTGAGGCCGCCCCAGGCCAAGGTTTGGGGCGGCCTGACGAAAACCCCGCCTGGCATTGGGTTTCATGAGGGGGATCACATTTTTACAGGGGGCTCTTAGGTTCCCCGGTCGAGCAACCGATAAGAATGAGGAGGGCGCAGCGAACGACCAGACGCCACATCTTACGAGAGGATGCGCGGCTATGGAATTCTTTCACAAACCGGTGCTGGATGCGTTCTTGGAATGCCCAACCGGCATTCTGGTCACCCCGACGGGAACGATACGCCTGACCGAAGAACACACGCAAGAAGCCGTCTGGTTTTTCACACAGCCGGTGTTTTTGCTGGAGCTTCATCCGCCGGACGAGCAGGCGAATTAAGTTG
>VGXD01000120.1 GCA_016873525.1 Nitrospira sp.
CCCTTCCGTGGCCGGGCTGGTGGAAGAGGGGCTCAGGGGCCGGCCCGAACTCCTCGGCGGACGAGACCGGCTCCAGGCCAGCCAGGAACTGCTTCAAGCCGTCAAGGCGCTCAACTTCGGGGAGATTTCCGGAGTGGGAACCGTCGGGATCACGAAATATGGGGACATCCACGACAGCGGCATTCCCCAGGATGGAGTGGCCCCGCTCTGGGGTTTCGGGGTCACGGCCAGGCTTCCCTTGTTCACCGGATTTAAAATTCAAAACCAGATCGCCGAAGCGGGGCACCGCCAAGGCGAGGCCGAACAGGACATCCAGAACCTGGCCAACGAAGTCGTCCTCCAGGTCGTCCGCGCCTCCCTCAGCCAGACCACGGCCGCCGAGCAGATTACGCTGGAACAGGAACGGGTGAATTTTGCCAAGGAGGCCGTGCACCTCTCCCAGGAGCGCTACAAACTGGGGCTCAGCTCGATCGTGGAAGTCGTCAGGGCCACCACGGCCCTCTTCGACGCGGAGTCCCGCCTGGCCGAAGCCCAATACGTCTACAAGAAAAGCCAGTCTCTGCTGGCCTATGCCGCAGGACAGGAATATCGGAAGCACTAGCGAGAGACGCGGAAGAGTAATCAGTGAACAGTCATCGGTTGTTGGTTCGGAAATCAGGAGAAGATTGGTCGGTTGACAGTTGTCGGTTCCGAAAACTGAACACTGACGACTGACAACGGATCACTCTTCAAGGAGAAGCCCATGATGCGGTCACAGGCTATGCGAATTGGGGCTCTGGCGATCGGGCTCTTGCCCTGTCTCTGGGCTGGGACCGGCGCCGCAGCCGAGGGCCCCGCTGCAAGACCGGCACAGCCGGCCCCCCTCAAGCTCTCCTGGGAAGACGCAGTCAAGAACGGCGTCAAACAACATCCCTTGATACTGGCCGCCCAGCGTGGCGTGTTGGAAACCGAAGCGGTGGGCAAACAAATCGCCGCCGTGAATTACCCCCAAGTCTCCGGCATCCTCGCCAATTCACTCGGCAACACCCGCGTCCTCTCGAATTTGGGCGTCTCCGGGTCTCTGCCCAAGCCCACGAACTACATGACCGACCCAGGGGCCAGGGTGGATTTCCTGATCACCGACTTCGGCCGCACCGCCCACAAGGTCCTGGCGAGCAAGGCCCTCATGGCCTCGGCCGAGCAACAGGTCTTCACAAGCAAGGCCCTGGTGATTTTGAACGTGGAACAGGCCTACCTGGCCTGCCTCAAACAGCAGAAGCTGGTGGCGATCACACGCGAGGTCTTGACGGAACGTCGCTTGATCCGGGACCAGGCCGAATCCATGTACCGCCATCAGTTGCGCTCGAAGCTGGACCTGGACCTGGTCTCGGTTGAAGTGTCCAAGGCCGAGCTGGATTTCATCAAAGCCCAGAACGACCTCCTGGCCGCCTTCGCCGCCCTGAACGCGGCCATGGGCCTCCAGGACCCGGTGCAATACGTCCTGGACGATGTGCAACCGGCTGTGTCCCCTGCCCCGCCGCTCCCCCCCCTGTTCAGGGAAGCTCTCGACCGGAGACCGGAGTTGCTCGGCAGCAAGGATCGAGTCCAGGCGGCTGAGGAGGCTCTCAAAGCCGCCCAGGCCTTGAACTACGGCAGCATCACCGCCGTCGGCGCAGCAGGCTATGGCTGGTGGGCCCGTCAGGAAGTCATCAGCGCAAATGGGAATCCAAACAACCCCGGCGCGCAGCAGGGCTGGTGGGGCGCCGGGTTCTCCTCGACGACTCCTTTGTTCACCGGATTCCGCATCGAGGCCGAGATCGACCAGGCCGAGGCCCTGACCGGCGAAGCGCGGGCGACCACGAAGAGCCTCGCCAACGACGTCGTCCTTCAAGTGGCCAAGGCCTATTTGAACCAGCTCACAGCCGAGCAACAAATCACCGTGATGCAGGACCGGGTTGACCAGGCCCGCAACGCGCTCACATTGGCGCGGGAGCGGTACAAAGCCGGCCTGGCCTCAATCCTGGATGTCACCACCGCCACGGCCGACCTCTTGGCCGCCCAAACAGGCTTGGCCGAGGCCCAGTACGGTTACCTGGCCGGCAAGTATGCCCTGGCCTATGCGATGGGCGCCGAGTATGGGCGCTACTGATCAGAGGGACGAGGGGTGAGCGATCGGATGCGTCTTCTTCGCGCCATGCTGTTCTGGCCCCTGGCCGCCGCCTGGATCTTCGGCGGACCGGGAGCCCTCGCGGCATCGCTTCCGGCTGAGGCGGGACAGAAGGCGGGACAGGAATCGGCTCCGCCCAAGGCGGCCGGCGCCTTTCTCGGATATAAAGTTGCGATCCAGATCGGCCTCGAACAGCATCCCCTGGTGAAAAAATCGCAGCAGTCTGCCTTGGCCGCCGATGCCGTTACCCAACAGGCCAAGGCCCACTACTATCCGCAAATCGACGCCTATGCGATTCAGACCGGCGGAACCATTCGGCCGTTGAGCGCGTTCAACGTGGCCGGCGCTCAAAACAAGCCGACCTCCTACATTCAGAACGCGGGGGTGATGGCCAACCAACTGATCTACGATTTCGGCCAGACCGCGCAAAAAGTGCTGGCCGAGCGGGCGAACAGCGCGGCGGCAGAAAAGGACATCCTGACCCACAAGGCCCTGGTCATCCTGACGGTGCAGCAGGCCTACCTCGACTGTCTCCGCCAGACACGGCTGGTGCAGATTGCGGAGGAGACCGTGAGGGAGCGCGGCAAAATCCGTGACCAGGTGGCGGCTCTGTACAAGCACCAGTTGAAATCCAAGCTGGACCTGGACCTGATCTCCGTCGAGCTGAAAAATGCCGAGGTCTTGCTGGCCCAGGCCAAGAACAACCTCCGCGCCTCCTTTGCCTCTCTGAAAAACGCCATGGGCGTGCGCGGGCCGGATGACTACACGCTCGAAGAGGTGCCGGTCACCCTCTCCCCGATCGACACCCTCGAACTCCTCAGGCAGGAGAGCCTCGCGCAGCGGCCCGAGTTGCTGAGCAGCGCAGACCGAATCCGCTCCGCTGAGGCGCAGATCAAATCGGCCCAAGCCCTCTACCTGCCGACTATTTCAGCCGCCGGCATGGGCGGCGTGATCCACTTCAGCGACGCGCCGACCAACCAAGACCCTGGCGCCACCCCCGGCTTCACCCAAACCTGGTGGGGCGCGGCCGCCACCCTCTCCGTTCCCCTCTTTACCGGTTTCTTAATCGAAAACCGCGTGGCCGAGGCCAGGCAGCAACAATACAAGGAAGAACAAAAGAAGATGGACCTGGCCAACAGGGTGGTCCTGGAGGTGACGGAGTCCTACCTGACCCTGCAAACCGCCAAGCAGCAAACCAAGGTAGCGGAGCAAGAAGTGGCTGCGGCGCGGGAAGCCCTCACCCTGGCCAAGGAACGCTACCGCCTGGGCCTCTCCTCCATCATCGACGTCACGACGGCCACCACCGAACTGGTCGGAGCGGAAGTCCGTCTGGCCGACACCAACTATGCCTACAAGGCCAGCGCCGTCGCCGTGGCCTATGCCGCCGGCACAGGCTACCAGCAGTATTGACCCTCTTTCTTCCCCTGCCCTCTCGCTCAGCGCTCTTGTCCCGGCTCCGAATTAACCAAAAGTTTACGCAGGGTTGACAGGGACGGAATAGCCATCAGGCACCATTGCCTTGTGAATGGCTGAAAGCGCCGTCGGCATCTTGAAAGGAGAGGCCTATGCCCGCAAATCTTTCCAGCTTGATCCTGTTGCCCGTGGGGGCGGCTGTATTGGCCCCGCTCCTTTATGCCATTGCCACTCTGCGCGGCATGAAACACCGCTGTCTGTATCCTCTGCTGCGCCTCAAAGAGCGGAATGGGAACACATTCGTGCTGAAAGTAGAGAAAGACTAACCAAGGAGGGACACATGGTCACAGCAAGGCAGCTCATGAAACAAAACCTGGCAAAGATTCCACACATGGCTTCGGCTTCGGATGCAGCCAGAATCATGAAGGAGCGGAGGATCGGAAGCGTGCTGGTCGAGCAGAATGCGCGGATTGTAGGGATTGTCACCGAGACAGACATCGTGCGAGAGGTGGTCGGCGCAGAACTGCCGGCCCATCTCATCCGGGTGAGGGACATCATGAGCAGTCCTGTGGTGGGAATTGATGAGTGTCGGTCGATCACCGAGGCTGCCGACCTCATGGAGCGGAACGGAACGCGTCACCTCGCGGTGTTGAAATCAGGGGACATCGTCGGGGTCCTATCGGTACGCGATCTCTTGCACCCGGTCTCGATCGATGAATTTTGACTGAATGCACCGGTGGCCGGCGGCATCAAAAGGAGGACCTGTGTATGACGTGTATTGTACAAACCGTCGAACAGGCAGCAGAGGTGGATCTGACGAAGCTCTGGATGCGCGGCATCAAACTGGCGCTCAGCCTGCTGATCGTCACGATCCTGGCCGCCATCACAGGCGGTATCGTCAAGACCTTCCTGGATTTACGTCTGCTCTTCCAGAGCCCGGTGGAGGTTGCTCTCCGTCAAGTTATCATCGACACCTTGATCATCCTCGCCGTGGTGGAGGTCTTCAAGACCACGCTCACGTACTTTTCAGAGGGACGCGTCAAGGTCACGTTTATTGTGGATACCATCCTGGTCGTCATGCTGACCGAGGTGATCGCCCAGTGGTTCAAGGGCGAGAGCCTCACTCATCTGGCCGTCTTGGGCGGGATTCTGCTTACGCTCGGCGCCATGCGGGTCCTGGCCGTCCGATTCTCCCCGGTCCAAGGCGATCCGATCAGAACAAGCGTCTGAACGCCGCGACGTTAAAATTTACATTCCCGCAACATGGGCTTAATTAGGATGACATGTCATCCCGATAGACTGTCAAACATAGCGTGCTCCTGTGCCTGAATGCTCTCTCCAGGGTTGTGCCCCCTGGGGAGAGCATCGGGAGCGCAAAAAAAAAAATCGAAAGGAGGTGAGAGACATGATCTGTTCCCATTGCGTGAATGGACAGACGAACGAGGCGATTCTGTTGTGCGAGGAAGCCGTCGAGCCTTTTGACTTCCGCACGCCAGAGTGGTCACGATTCTGTCCGCAGGATTGGAGCGCCGGCGAGGATCTTGCGCTGGAGATCCACCGGGAGGTCGCCCGAGCCATCGGGTAGCCTCCCGGCACATTGAGGACTCTACTCTGCCGGGGGTAAAGGAGAGACCCATGCCACAGTGCCTTGCAAACCGTGAAGACCTCATATTGGACGTGCTCGACCGGACCGATTCGCTGACGATTGAACAGATGGCTGAGCGGATTCCGGCGCTGAGTTGGAATGACCTCTTCGAGACCATCGATGCGATGAGCCGCCGGGGCGCGATTATCCTCCGTCGCCGTGGGTTTGACTATGAGATCAGCGCCCGCCGAACCGCCATGCAGTTGCCCCGCTGATTTCACCGACCCTTTCGTGAGTCTTTGTACAGCCTCAGCGCTCGTTGCCCGGCAACGACAACGAAGTGATTAATTTTCTGATCCGGCACTCTTGACTAATCAACATTCATTGATATACATTCAGATCATGACAACCGTGAGCAAACAAGACGCAGCGCGTGCCGCGCGCTGGTTCCACGCCCTTTCCGATGCAACACGCTTGGAAATCATCGAGCGTCTGAGCGCCGGCGAGCAATGCGTCTGCGACCTGACCGATGCCCTGCAAATCGGCCAGTCTCGCCTTTCCTTCCATTTGAAGACGCTCAAGGACGCCGGCATTCTGCAAGATCGGCGGGAAGGGCGATGGATTTACTATGCACTCAATCAGGAGACGATCAAGGAGGCGGCTGAGTTTGTGAAGTCTCTGAAAAGTCCAGGCAGCGGTTCGTCAGCCCCTTCACGCTCCTGCGAGTAGCTCTTTTTTTGCCTTTTTGCATCAAGATCGATTGATATAAATAAAGCCTACTTGAGTCAAAGCAACTATCCGCCGCGAGTTGATCGAACGCGCCTGCGCGCCAGAGCGCTTCGGTGCGCGGCGGCTCACGCAAGCGCGGTAAGGAGGGAGCCATGAGCGAACAGACGAAGAAGTCGATCAAACAGATCGTACAGGCCGAATATGCCCAAGCAGCCCTGCAAGCCAAACGGGGCGGCAGTGCCTGCTGTGGAACGCAGCCTGCGAATAAATTCGATCCGATCACGTCCAACCTTTACAAAACCACGGAGACCGCCGGCGTGCCGGCCATGGCCTTGACGGCTTCGCTCGGCTGCGGTAACCCGACGGCACTGGCCCAACTCATGCCAGGCGAGACTGTGCTGGATCTTGGCTCCGGAGGAGGCATCGATGTCCTCCTGTCCGCCAAACGTGTCGGTCCCACCGGGAAGGTGTATGGCCTCGACATGACGGAAGAGATGCTGGCCCTGGCCCGTGAGAACCAACGCAACGCAGGCATCGAGAACGCGGAGTTTCTGCAGGGGGAAATGGAACAGATTC
>VGXD01000121.1 GCA_016873525.1 Nitrospira sp.
CACGCAAGGCGCCCAACTCACCCGTCAGGATTTTAGGGGGTCGGCCAGGTCCTCACCGGCCCAGGTTCATGAAGTCGATCTCCGCAGCGTGGCACGCAATGCCGCACAAGTTGCCGAACGAGCCCGCATCCTGGAGGCCCTGCATCAAGCCTCGGGGAAAAAGACCCGTGCCGCCCGTGCGCTGAAAATCAGCCGCGCCAGCCTCTATAACAAATTGCGCGCTTATGGGATCGAATAATGTTGCTGCCCCATATCGCTACAATCGTCGAGCCAATCTGTCCAATAAAATGGACAGCGTAAGACCTTGAATTATTGCTGCATATTTGAGCGTTTTGTTGGAACTGTCCAAGGAGGTGGAAAGACGCCTCAAGAAGAAAAAATGGATGCTTTTGCGTCCAGTCGAAAGTGGCTGTTTTGAAACAGAATTTTTCCTCCTGCCCCCTTGTTATGAGTTGGCACGTCGCTTGCGAATATCGAGGCCGCTGGCGGAGGGCAGGGTACTAGGACCGGCCTCCGAATGACCCTGACCTGTCTTCACCGAAGGGCCTTCCGCCGGCACTTATATTTTGAGAGTTTGGGAAGTCTCCAAGGCATCAGGTCGGAACGTCGAGGGTCGGGAACGGCTGCGCGACTTTCAGGCTTGATGGATTTTATGGCCAGTCCACATCGTTTTCAGTCAGCCGGGTCGAGCGGCTGTGTGCGTTCACAGAAAGGAGGCCGTGTTATGAGGTTTTTGAAGTCTCACCGCAGACGGCAAGCCACGCGCGTGGCGGTTGGTCTGCAAGCAGTGCTTCTGGCGAGTAGCCTGGTGGCCTCGCCGAGCCTGTTCGCCGCCGGAGCGGAAAGTGGTCATCAGCACCACGCCACTCCGGTTTCCGGACCCGTCGTCGGGTCCAACTGGCAGGAAGCCCTGAAGGCTCAGACCAGGGTCGAGGAGGCCCTGGAGGGGCGTGCGGGACGATCCGAAGTGGTCGAGATGCAGCACAACCGGCTCATGCGCAAGCTGGACGAGCAGATGGCGCAAGATGCCAAGGCGCAGCAGACATCCGGCATGTTCAACGGCATGTCCCAGATGCACCAGTACATGGGCCAGGACGGGTCCAGCTTCCTGCTCATGTCGGACAACAAGGTTGAACCGGTCTCGATGGCCGGCGGCCGGTGTCCGACCGGCTCGCCGACGAAGCACTACGACGTGTCGATGATCAACGTCGAAATCACGCTGAATCGGTGGCTGGACTACTATCCCGGCTACATGTACGTCCTGGCCGAGAATATCGACAAGGTCCGGGCGGAAGAGGCCAAGAACAAGGCCGCCC
Source organism: Nitrospira sp. (assembly GCA_016873525.1). Classification (GTDB taxonomy): domain Bacteria; phylum Nitrospirota; class Nitrospiria; order Nitrospirales; family Nitrospiraceae; genus SCVQ01. Next base: position 1,317 of record VGXD01000121.1, read on the forward strand.
GCGAGAAGGAAGGGTTCGACCCCGGCGCGGTGAACACCGGCCTCCAGGGCGACATCATTCAGCCGCTGGTCCTTCGGGCGAATCAGGGCGACTGCCTGAAGATCACGCTGCGCAACAAGATGGCCGATGAGGCGGGCAGCCTGCACATCCAGTCCGCCGGCATGGTCATCAGCACCACCGGGAAAGCGGCCACGACCACGAATCCGGATTCCGTCGTGGAGCCGGGCAAGTCGGTGGAAATGGAGTGGTACATCAATCCCAACACGCAGGAAGGCGTGCGGCAGTTCCACTCCTACAGCCACGATCGTGAGTTGACGGTGCTGGGCCTGTTCGGCGCGCTCATCGTCGAGCCGAAGGGCTCCAAGTACCTGGAACCGCTCGGCACCGGCCCGGCGACTGCCGCCAACAGCGGCTGGCAGGTGATGGTTGACAACGGCTCCGGCCCCGACTTCCGCGAACACGTGATCTTCTATCACGAGATCGGGGACGAGGCGTTCCGACCGTTGAACAAGAAGGGCGACTTCCTGCCCCAGCGCGATCCGCTGACCGACGCGTACCGGCCGGGCGGGCGCGCGTTGAACTACCGCAGCGAGCCCTTCGGCATCGACCAGATGCATTTGCAGCACGAATACTTCGGCTTCGAGGACGAGTCGATGGCGTACAGCGCCTATACCTTCGGCGATCCGCCGACGACGATTCCACGAGGCTACCTGGGCGACCCGACCAAATGGCGCATCGTGCACGGCGGGTCCGAGGTGTTCCACTCCCACCATCCGCACAGCGGGTCCATCCGCTGGATCCGCAGCCCGCGCGCAGAACCGCAGGACTTCTGGGCGGCGGCGCAGGACGGACCGATCAAGTACCCGGTCATCCGGACCAAGTCGGACCGGGTGGACGTCGAAGTGATCGGGCCCTCTGAGGCGCTCGACCTGGAGGCCGAGGGCGGCGCGGGCCAGTCTCAGCACTTGGCCGGCGAATTCCTCTTCCATTGCCACGTGGCGCATCACTACGTCGCGGGCATGTGGGGCTACGGCCGCGTCTACAACACGTTGCAGGTGGGCGCGGGCCACACCGACACGATGCCGGACCTCCGGGAACTGCCGGATCGGATCGGGCGGATCAAGATGGGCGTGAGCAGCGACAAGCTGATCGGCACGACCGTCGATTGGTTCGGCAAGAAGTTCAAGATCGTGGATCGGAAGCAGAAGACCAACTGGAAAGCCGATCCGGCCGTTGTGAACATCAAGGACTGGGTCGAGATGTACCTGCCGGCCCAGGGCAAGCCGGGCCACACGGACGACGAGAAGGCCCAGATCATGTCCTACGACTCGACCGTCTGGGACTGGAAGTGGGACGGCGATGTCGCCAGGGGCGAACGGGAGAGCACGGCCAAGTACCCGAAGTATCCCGCCGCCGCCAAGTGGGACGACAGCACCAGGCCGGCGATTCTCTTTGAACCGCTGACGGGCAAGATGTCCTGGCCGCTGTTCAAGCCGCACTTCGGCAAGCGCGTTCCGTTCTCGGCGAACCACAGCGGAGCGCCGTGGCTGGAACCGATCCATAACGACGAGAACGGCGAGCGGACCAGCGAGCCGGCCAAGCCGGGCGAGCAGGGCCGTTGGAGCCTCTGTCCGGACAACGCGAATCAGAAGTTCTACAACATCAAGTTCATCCGGCTCCCCATCACCCTGGCCAAGAAGCAGGGGAAGGAGCCCGCGATCACGGACAAGGACGGCCTGATCTACGTGCTGGCCGAGGAAGAAAAGTTGGTTCGGGCCAACGACGACCTGAAGTATCCGCTGGTGATCCGCGCCAACGTGTACGACTGCGTCGATTCGATCCTGACCAGCGAGTGGGACGACGACGACTTCACCAACTTCCAGTCGTCCAAGATCAACATCCATCCCCACTTCTTCCAGTTCGACACGGGGAATTCGGATGGCGTGATCTCCGGATTCGAGTACGAGATGTCGGTCCGGCCGTACACCATGCATGAAAAGAAGCACAAGCATGGTCTGCCGGTGCCGATGAACTCCAAGCTGACCGCGGCCGTCAAGGCGGGGGCCAAGACCATCACGGTCAAGATGGCCACCGGCGCGACCAAGTACCACGTCAACACGGAGTTGCAGGTCGGCGCGGATTGCGTGGAGCCGAGCAAAGACACCTCCACGTCATTGAAGCGGGACGTGAGCTGCGCTGAAATCGCCCGGATCAAGGAAATCAAGGGCGATGAGATCACGTTCGTCAAGCCGCTGAAACACAACCACCCGGCGGGCGACATCGTCACGCCGGAGTTCGTGCGCTATCGGTGGTGGGTGGACGTGGACCTCGGAACCGTGTTCTGGCATGACCACGCATTCGGCGCGACGACCTGGCCGCACGGCGGGTTCGGCGTGACGCTCGTGGAGCCGTTCGGGTCCACCTATCACGATCCGAACAACGGCAAGTTGGTGTGGAGCGGTCCGATCGCGGACATCCACAGCACCGAACCGATCGGCTACGGGGTTACCGGCAGCTTCCGCGAGTTGATGGTCTCGATCCACGACACGGTGCCTCACACCGTAAACGTGATTCAGGCCGGCAACCCGCCGGGACAGCCGGTTGAAGTGGCGCTGGAAGCGGGCAAGACCGTGTCCTTCCAGATGCCGGACCGGATTCTGAACACGCCCAATCCGTACATCAACGGCGGGACGCACACGACGGGCAGCGGGTTGAATTTCCGCGCCGAACCCTTCGCACAGCGCCTGGCCAACAATCCGGACACCTCGGCGCTCTTCAACAGCGCCGTCCACGGTGATCCGGACACCCCGCTCCTGCGGGCCTACACCGGCGACACGGTGGTGTTCCGGTTGCTGCATCAGTTGATGAATGAGTCGCACGTCTGGACGATCGCCGGTCACACGTTCCTGACCGAGCGGTACGCCGGGGACGCCAATCGGAAGAACTCGATCCACGTCGGGATCGCCGAGCGGTACGACCTGGTGACCAAGGCGGGCGGCTTCCAGGGCATGCCCGGAGACTACATCCACTTCAACGGCCGAAGCTCGCACTTCGCCGAAGGCGGATGGGGCCTCTTCCGGGTGCTCGACAAGGAAACCGCCGACCTGCAGAAACTGCCGTCGGGGACGCGGCCCGGGGATATCCCGGCGACGCCGTCCTCGGTCTGCCCGGCCGACGCTCCGGTGAAGAGCTTCAACGTGGTGGCGATGGACCGCCCGCTGAAGCTGAACCCGAAGGCGCCGGATACCATCGAGGTGGACTTCGAGCGGAAGATCGAGATGACGGTCCCCGAGGGCAAGATCTTCGCCCTCGAGGAGGAAGCGATGAAGGTGGCGGGCAACGTGATGCCGCACCCGCTCACGCTCCACGTCAATCTCGGCGACTGCATCAAGGTGAGCCTGAAGAACAAGATGGCCAAGAGCAAGGCGTCCTTCTTTGCGCCGGGCCTGGCCTTCGATCCCAAGGACAGCCAGGGCCTGAACGTCGGCAACAACGGCGGCGATCAGACCGTGGCGCCGGGCGGGAGCCGCACCTACACCTACTACGCGCATCCGGACAACAAGGAGACGACGTCGCTGGTGTGGGACGGTGGGAACATCGTGGTCAATCCGCGTAACGGGCTCTATGGGGCGATCGTCGTCGGGCCGCGTGGATCGCAGTACCGCGATCCGGTGACCGGCGAGGACCTCTCGCAGAAGAACGCCTGGCGCGCGGACGTGATCGTGGATCGGAGTCTGTCGGAGAACGCCGGCAAAGCCAACTACCGGGATGTGTCCCTCTTCTTCCAGGATGAGGACAACATCATCGGGACGGCCTTCATGCCCTACGTGCAGAACGTGGCGGGCGTGACGTCGGTCAACTACCGTTCGGAGCCCTACAAGTTCCGCGAGGAACAGGGCTGTTCGCTGAGCAAGGTGTTCATGCCTTGCAAGGTGGACGCGCCGGAAGATCCCATCACGCCGCTGATCGAAGCGCACGCGGGCGACGCGGTCCGGATCCATGTGATCGGCGCGAACAACGAGCAAAACGGCATGTTCTCGGTGGAAGGCCACGAATGGCCCATCGAGCCCTACATGCCGGGCGCCGACCAGATCAGCGTGGTGGAGTACTCCGGGTCCGAGACCCTGGATGTCTTCCTGCGCGGCGGCGCGGGCGGACCGGCCCGGTTGACCGGCGATTACGTCTGGTCCAACCAACGGCTGCCCTACACGCAGTCCGGACAGTGGGGCTACTTCCGGGTGCTGCCGACCGGCGATCAGCGGATTCTCCCGCTGTCGAAGGGCGATGTCGGCACCAAGAGCGCGGAGGCTCAGCCGAGCCAACCCGGAGTCGCGCAGGCGATTCCGACCGCGATGAAGTAGTGACGCTGGCATAGTTCGCCGCAGGGGGCAGCGTCGGTTCTTGAATCGGCGCTGCCCCCCGTGTTTTATTGAGGGATGAGTCTTGCATTCGGGAAGGCTATCAAGTCATCATAATGAGACGTTGTCGGTCCTCGGTTTTCCGTTCTCAGTTTCGTGACTGAAGACTGATGGCCGCACACTGACTACTCCACAGCAAGTTTGGGAGGGAGGCGTAACATGAATCGATTCTTGCGAGCCACGGCGTTCCTGCTCCTGGCGCCGGCCCTGTGGTTCATGGCCGGGCAAGAGGCGTATGCCTATGAGGAAGTCACCGTCACCGACGGAGGGAGCATCTCCGGAAGGGTAAGCCTGGTTGGTCAAGTGCCGAAACCCAAGGGCTACAACCTGACCACCCTTCCCGACCAGATCTATTGCGGACGGATTTCCGACGGACAAGGCTGGCGCATCCTGCAACCGTTCCAGGTCGGGCCGGCGGGCGAGTTTCGCGAGTTGGTGGTCTATCTGGACGGGATCGACAAGGGCAAACCCTTCGACGAAGGGCGCCTCCCCCAAATCGAAGCGAAAGATTGCCTCTTCGTCCCGTTCACGACCGTCGTGCGGGACGATCAATCGGTGACGGTGGTCAACATGGACCCCGTCATGCACGACATTCAGGCCTATGAAACCTCGCAATTGGGCCCGCGCGTGCTGTTCAACGTGCCGCTGCCGATGAATCCGCAGCACCCCCGCAACTTCAAGGATCGCAGCGAAGCCGC
>VGXD01000122.1 GCA_016873525.1 Nitrospira sp.
CGGATTCTGGTGGTGGACCGGGGCCGGATCGTCGAGGAGGGGACCCACGGGTCCTTGCTCGCTCGCGGCGGGCTCTACACCGGTCTCTACGAAGCCCAGTTTCAGGCCTAGCCCCCGTGCCGTCTCCCACCTGGACCGAACCTCGAAGAGCGCCAAGGCGTTGTCGGTTGCGGATCGGGTCTGCGGCTGAGTATACTTTCCCCATGATGAGCATGGTTTATCGAGGTGCGAGCGAGGTGCCAGATGGTGTTGATGTTTGAAAATGAGCCGCTGGACAATGAACATGCAGGCGGCCACTACTATCATGTCTGCCGCGGGAGAATCGACCCGACGTCGATTCCGGTCCCGCCTCCGGACCATCCCTATGAATGTCCCCAGTGCGGGATCGAGTTGGAGACGGAAGACTTTTGGGTGGCGCAGCTCAAAGGCTCGGTGTGATCGAGCCTGGTCGGTTTTGTGAGGCCGGTCGGGATGCAAGATGAGAGCACAAGAGCCCGGGGCCGCCGTGTGGGCATGGCGAGCTTTGGGCGGGGAGATAGACGCGATGCAAGGAAGCGTTGGGCGAAAGACAGTCTCGGTGATGCGCGGGTTTATGATGCTCTGCGACACCTGTTACGACCAAGTCCTGGCAGACAAACTCGTGGATGGGCGCTTCTATGTGGCCGATCACGAGGCCTTGTTCGATACGATCTGCCTCGGCTGCACGGACATCAATCGGCCGCTGATCGACGATATGCTCGGTAGTTCTGAATAGTCACAAAGCCTGAAAGCCCAACAGTCGAAAGTTTTCTTGGAGGCTTGTTGGACTGCACGACTTTACGGACGTTGTGACTTACTTGCAGGTCTTGCCGTCGAAGATTTTACAGGATGACTCGCCTGCGGCCAGCTTCCAGGTTTTGATCAGGGGCGCGTTCCCCGGCCTGAGTTCCACCACAAGATCGATCATGCCGGAAGCCGGCAGCTTGTCTAGATGGGGCTTGGCGGCTTCGCTGGCTTCCACTTCGAACACCGCGCCGCTCGAGGACACCACGATATAGCCCTTCTCTTTGTCCACGAAGATGATGGGGCTGTAAATGCTCTTGCTTTCGGCGGAGGCCGGTCCGGCCGACACGATGAAGGCCAACACGGCATAGAGAAGACTGTAGCAGCGGATTGCTCTTCGCCTCATCCCCCAACCTCCCTGTGCCCGTTCCCCTTTGCGCCGGTCGGCAGGGTCATTATGTCATGCTTTGATACGGTGTTCTAGCATATTTTCCGGCGAGGGGAGCGAAGGGGCGATCAGATGGCCTGCACCTCGGCCGGAAAGACCCGGCGGTCTTTGATCCAATAGGCCCGCATGTCCGGCGTCGATTTGTTCTCAAGCGACACGATGAGGTAGGCCGCGTCAGGGTAATAGGCCAGGCCGACATCCGTTTCGGATGGGTAGGCAGGGGAGTGGGTGTGGGAATGGTAGATGACGGCCAGGTCGAGGTGCTTTTCGCGCATGTCCTTGAAGGCCGCCAGCATTTCCTGGGGGTCCATGAAATAGGCCACCTCGGCGCGGGTTGTCTCGGCGAGGTCTCCCAACTTCTTGACCTGGGCGTCGTCGAATACCTGCATCGCCTGTCGGTCTTTGGCGACGGCGTTGGCGATTCGGTAGTGGCGCTGAACCGTCCCGTCCTTTCCGGCCAGAAGCCCGCAGCATTCGAAAGGGTCGAGTTCGCGCGCGTGGGCGACCAGGTCGTCGAGGATCGCTTGGGGAATGCGTAAGGCGGACACGTCAGATACTGCAGGTGACGCTGTAGTTGCTGCCCAGATCGGTGATGGTGGGATGCGGGCCGCAGAGAGGACAGGCGGGGTCTTTCGGGCGGCTCACCTTGCGGAACTTCATTTCCAAGGCATCGTAGATCAACAGCCGGTCGGCCATGGTTTCCCCGATGCCCAAGATTTCCTTGATGGCTTCGCTGGCTTGGAGGATGCCCATCGTCCCGGCCAGCACGCCCAGGACCCCCGCTTCTTGGCAGTTGGGCACGAGCCCGGCCGGAGGCGGTTCGGGATAGAGGCAGCGGTAGCAGGGATAGCCTGCGTGCGGCTTGATGGTCGTCAACTGGCCTTCGAAGCGGAACATGCTGGCGGAGATCAGGGTCTTTTTCGCGAAGAAGCAGGCGTCGTTCACCAGGAACCGGGTGGCGAAATTGTCGGACCCGTCCAGGACGATGTCGTAGTCCGGCAGGAATCCCATGATGTTCTCGGCCGTGACGGTTTCTTGGTAGGTGTTGACCGTGATCTCGGGGTTCAAGGCCGTCAGCATCTTTCGGCCGGACTCCACTTTCGGCTGGTTGATCGTGGCGGTCGTGTGGAGGATTTGCCGCTGCAAGTTGGAGAGGTCCACCACGTCGCCGTCCATCAGGCCGACGGTGCCCACTCCGGCAGCCGTCAGGTAGAGAGCGGCCGGGGACCCCAACCCGCCGGCTCCGATGAGCAACACCTTGGCGTGGGCAAGTTTCTTTTGCCCCTTCCCGCCCACTTCGGGCAGGATGATGTGACGGCTATATCGCTGAATCTGCGCGTCGGTGAAGTTCATCTTGTTAGTCGTCGTTCGTGAAGCGTCCGAATGACTCCGCGAAATACGCTTCACGCTTCATGTGCTTACTCCACCACGTTCAATTCGATGGGGTCGACCAGGACGCCTTTTTTCCTAAGTCCCGCAACGGCCCGATCGATCTCCTCGGCCTCGCCGGTCAGTTCCACGTCCATCCAGCCCGTGGTCTCCCGCACGTCGGCCCGGCGGACGTTGGTGACGACTTTGTATTCGTGGCCGATCTGATAGATGACCGGTTCCTTGATCTTATTTTCCGGGAACCGGATGTGAAATCGTAAGCTGGGCATCATCGGCCTCCTGCGATCGCCGGGACGATGGACACCTCGTCGCCGTCCTTCAGGGTCGTTGCCTTCCCTTGCAGGAAGCGGATGTCCTCTTCGTTGACGTAAATGTTGACGAACCGGCGCAACTCGCCCTTGTCATCGCAGAGGCGGCCTTTCAGGCCGGGATGGGCGGAGTCCAACAGGTTGATCATTTCCTCGACGCTGCCGCCTTGGCTCTCGACTTCACCCTGGCCTTTCGTCAGCGGACGTAAGGGGGTGGGGATGCGAACTTTAATCATGCGTCACCTTGTCCATGCTTGCCCATTTTGAAGGTCTTCTGGAAATTTACCAAGCTCGGCTGTATGCGAACCGGCCGGCCGACCGCGTCCACCACGGCCTCCTGGGTCTTCAGCCCGTTGCCGGTGATGTAGGCGACCGTCACGTCGGTCTTCTTGATGACGCCTTGCTTGACCAGCTTCTGCAACACGCCGATCGTCACGCCGCCCGCGGTCTCGGCGAAAATGCCTTCGGTCTGGGCCAGGAGCTTGATGCTCTCGACGATTTCCTCGTCGGACACCATGTCCATCGCGCCGCCGGTTTCGGCCGTGGCTTTCAAGGCGTAGTAGCCGTCCGCCGGGTTGCCGATGGCAAGCGATTTGGCGATGGTCTTGGGCTTGACGGGCCTGAAGAAGTCGCGGCCTTCCTTGTAGGCGGTGGCGATGGGGGAGCAGCCTTCCGCCTGGGCGCCGTTGATCTTGGTCCGCACCTTGTCCACCAGCCCCAGGGCCTGCATTTCTTGCAGACCCTTCTTGATCTTCGTCAGGAGCGAGCCGGAGGCCATGGGGATGACCGCCTGGTCCGGCGCCCGCCAGCCGAGTTGTTCGACGGTTTCGAAGGCCAGGGTCTTGGAGCCTTCCGCATAGTAGGGGCGGATGTTGATGTTCACGAAGGCCCAGTGATGCTCGCCCGCGATCTCGCTGCACAGGCGATTCACGTCGTCGTAGTTGCCTTCCACCTCCACCACGTTGGGCTTGTAGATGAGGTTGCCCAGCACCTTGGCCGCCTCCAGGTCCCCGGGGATGAAGACGTAGCACTGCATGCCGGCGGCGGCGGCGTGGGCCGCGACGGAGTTGGCCAGGTTGCCGGTCGAGGCGCAGGCGACGGTGTTGAATCCCAGTTCCCTGGCCCGCGTGAGGGCCACGGACACCACGCGGTCTTTAAAGGAGAGCGTGGGGTGGTTGACCGTGTCGTTCTTGATGTAGAGTTCGTCGATCCCCAGGTAGGCGCCCAGGTTTTTGGCGCGGACCATGGGGGTGAAGCCCGCATGCGGGCCGATCACGGCATGATCGACCGTCCCTTCCACCGGCAGCAGATCGTGGTAGCGCCACATGCTGTGCGGGCCGGCCTCGATGGTCTTCCGCGAGATGGTCTTCTTGATCTCGTCGTAGTTGTATTTGACCTCGAGCGGTCCGAAGCAGAGTTCGCAGACGTGGATGGCCGTGGTCGGGTATTCCTTCCCGCATTCCCGGCATGTCAGCGCTTTCATTTTTGCCATGGTGTCACCCCGAAGAAGCTATGGGCCCTCAGCGCTCAGTGTTTGCTGAGGGCCGATGGCTGGTCGCGGAACGTCGTCGGTTGAATCTCGCAAGTCTCCGGGTCGTGATCGAACAGTTCCGTAATCGTCGGCCGATCCCCGCAAATCGGGCAATGGGGATTCCGTCTCGTCTTGATCTCGCGGAAGGCCGTGCGCCGCGCGTCGAAATCCAACAGCCGGTCGGTCAGCGGCCGCCCGATCCCCAGCACGAGCTTCAAGGCCTCGGTGGCCTGGATCGTGCCGATGATGCCGGCCAGCACGCCGATGACTCCGGCCTCCTGGCAACTGGCGACCAGCCCCGGCGGCGGGGGATGCTTGAAGATGCACCGGTAGCAGGCCGACTTTTTCGGGACGATGGTGGTGACGCGGCCCTCGAAGCGGAGGATGCCGCCATGCACCAACGGCTTGTCGGCGAAGACGCAGGCATCGTTGATCAGGAACTTGGCCGGGAAGTTGTCCACGCCGTCGATCACGACGTCGTAGTCCTTGACCAAGGCCAGGGCGTTCTTGGCCATGAACCGGTCTTGATAGGTCACCACCGCGACATCGGGATTCAGGGCCGCGATCTTTTCTCGGGCCGAGACCACCTTGGACCGGCCCAGGTCCGGCGTGTGGTGGATGACTTGCCGCTGGAGATTCGACAGGTCCACGACATCGCTGTCGATCAGGCCGATGGTCCCGACCCCGGCGGCGGCCAGGTACAAGGCGGCGGGCGAACCCAACCCGCCGGCCCCAACGATCAGGATTCTGGCCTTGGCGATCTTTTTTTGTCCCTTGCCCCCGACTTCCGGCAGCAAGATGTGCCGGCTGTAACGGGTGACCTGGTCGTCTGAAAACTCCACAAACACCTCAAGCTAGCAAGCGAACAAGCTGGCAAGCAACTGAGCGGCCATCGTTCTTGCAACGTGTCACTTGGCCACTTGCTCCTAGATATTGAAATACTTCTCCACGCTGATGTAGCGCTCGCCCGTGTCGGGGAGGATCGTGACGACCGTTTTGCCTGGCCCCAACTCCTCGGCCACCTTCTGCGCGGCGAAGACGTTGGCGCCGGCTGAGATGCCGACCAGCAAGCCTTCCTTTTTCGCCAGCAGCTTGGAGGTTTGGTAAGCCGCGTCGTCCGTGACCGTGATCACCCGGTCGAGGATCGATCGATTCAAGACCTTGGGGATGAAACCGGCCCCGATCCCTTGAATCTTGTGTGGCCCTGGATCGCCTCCTGAAAGCACGGGGGAGCCGGCCGGCTCGACCGCGATCACCTGGATTGCGGGGTTGCGTTCCTTGAACACTTCCCCGCAGCCGGTGATGGTGCCGCCTGTGCCGACCGCGGTGACGAAGGCATCCAGGCGTCCGTCGAGCGCATCCCAGATCTCCACGGCCGTCGTCGTCCGGTGGATTGCCGGATTCGCCGGATTGGAAAACTGATCGGGCATGAAGTAGGAAGGGTTTTGCGCCACGATGCTCTCGGCTTCCTTGATCGATCCCTTCATGCCTTCCCAGGCCGCGGTCAGAACCAGTTGCGCTCCGTAGGAAGAGAGCAGGCTGGCGCGTTCCATGCTCATGCTTTCGGGCATGACCAGGATCAGCTTGTATCCGCGCACCGCGGAGACGAGCGCGAGGCCGATGCCGGTGTTCCCGCTGGTCGGCTCCACGATGGTCGCCCCGGGCTTCAGCTTGCCCTGGCGTTCCGCTTCGTTGATCATGTTGAGGCAGATGCGGTCCTTGACGCTGCCGCCCGGGTTGAAGGATTCCACCTTGGCGTAGATCGCGGCGGAGCCTTCGCGGGCGAGTTGGTTCAGCCGGACGAGCGGAGTCCCGCCGATCATCTCGGTGATCGTCTTATGGGCCTGCTGGGTCACCGGCCGCCTCCCATGTAGAACAGAAACTCCAGTTGATCTCCCTCTTTGACGGGAGTCGTCGCCAGGCGGTCTCGCTCCAACATCGTGCCGTTCAACTCGACGGCGACCATCTGGGGGTCGATATTTTTGGCTT
>VGXD01000123.1 GCA_016873525.1 Nitrospira sp.
TGAATCTCCATGTGATTGATAGCCGGCGACACGTTCTTACAGGGGAACACCCCGCTCGCCCCTCCGATTGCATGGCTCGAAAGACGGTTTGGTTCGAGGTCTGCCCCGGGAAGTTGCACGTTGAGGGGGAAGCGTACGTCGGTTGCGTGTATCGGCAAGCTAAATTACAGGCGTATAGTATCGACCGCCTGGTTTTTTGTCAATAGCTATTTTACAGCCGGAACGGGCTCTTTCCGGCAGCCTAATCCGGCAGCCTAAAAAAGGGCCGCGCCGCCTCGGAGCATTGCCTGGCGCGCCGCGGTTGTGTTAATAGTGCAGGCGCCATGGCACAGCGAGAAGAAGGACAAAATCTGGAACGGGTTTTCACCCTTGCCGAGGCCAACCGCCTCATTCCCCAGCTCCAGGAATATCTGATCGGGGTCAAACGGGCCAAGGCCGTTCTGATCCGCACCAAGGACGAAATCAAGAAAGCCAGCTCCAAAGCCCAGTTCGGCGGGGGCAGCTTCGCCGCGCCGCACTACATCCACGCCCTCGAGCAAATCAGCGAGCATCTTCAGGCGATCCAGGACATGGGCGTGCTGGTGAAAGATCTCGACACGGGGCTCTGCGATTTTCCCCACATGCTCGGCGGGCGGATCGTGTACCTCTGCTGGAAGCTGGGGGAAACGGAAATCCAGTGGTGGCACGAGACCGACAGCGGCTATGCCAATCGGCAACCCTTGATGCAGGAAGACGCCTAACGCCGACCGGCGCCGGCGTCGCTTTTATTGAACCCGCACACACAACAACGCTTCCCGGCCTCGCATGAAATTCGTGATTCTCGGCTTTGACGGACCGGACGGGGCGGCCAAGCGCAAGGTCCACCGACCGGCTCACCTGGCTCGCATGGAAGCGCTGGACGCGCAGGGAGGCGTCGTGCTGGCCGGCCCCCTGACGGACAAAACCGGCAGCCTCATCGTGATCGAAGCCGACTCCCTTGAGGCGGCGGAAGCCTTCGCCAATGAAGATCCCTATACCCTGCACGGAGTCTTCGAGCGAGTTGAAGTCCACCCCTTCATGCAAGTCTTTCCGAAAGAGGCCGACCCGCAATAGCCGCACGATCATGGGACTGCGCGTCCTTCCAGCCTGGCTGATCCTCGCAACCCTGTGTTCGTTCGCCCCGGCCTATGCCCAGAACATAAAAGTCATCGTGGCCGAAGCCACCTACGTCATGGGCGACTCGGACACCCTGGCCGGGGCGGAAGAAAACGCCCTCTTGCGGGCCAAACGAAAGGCCATCGAAGAGGCCGGCGTCTACATTGAAGCGTCCTCGACCGACGTCGAGACCTCTGCCGGAGGAACCACCACGCACCTGAACCAGTTGGGCGTGCGCACGATCGCCGCCGCCATTACGGAAACCGACGTCTTGGAAAAACGGCGCGCCCTGGACGGCGACCGCCCCACGTTCTACGTCAAGGTCCGGGCCACCGTGCACCTGGACCTGCTGACGGAAGCGATCAAGCGCCTGAAATCGGACGAGCAACTGGCCGCCCACCATCGCCAACTGCAAACGGAAAACAGCCGGCTAAAAACGCAGTTGGAAGGCCTGCGCGAACAGCTTCGGGCCTCCAGCGGACCCCGGCGCGAGCCGGCCTCGGCGGTGAACAACCGCCGCGCCGCCATCGATCTCGGACGGGCCGCCGCCCAATCGCACAGCCTCCCGGAGAAGATCGACCTGGCCTCCCGCGCCATCGCCGCAGACACCCTTTATGCCGACGCCTACGTCATCCGCGGGCAGACCTATCTGCGCGGCGCCTCCCTCGCGTTCTCGAACGGCACCCCTCGGACCGAGATCAACGACTACGTCGAGCGCGCCATTGCGGACTTCGATCGGGCGTTGACCCTCGATTCATCCAGCACCTGGGCCTTGTTGGGACGGGGCGACGCCTTCACCTGGCAGAAGAAAAACCGGGACGCCGCAGCGGACTATGAACGGATCCTGCGGCTGGACCCCCTCTTCGACGTGGCACGCCAGCGGCTGATCACCCTCTCGACCACCACGGCCAAAAAACAGGCCGCAGCCAAACAGTGGCGCCAGGCCCTGGCCACCCTGGAGAACGCGCTCCGAGCCGATGCGCCTCAGAGCTGGGTGGCGCAGGCCAAGGAGGCCTACCTGCTGCGAAGCCGGGTCTACACGGAGTTGGGCGAGCTTGAACGTGCCGTGGACGACCTGACCGGCGTGATCCGGGTGGACCCCTCCAATGCGCAGGCTCTGTTGCGCCGTGGCCAGTTGTACCGACGCCTCTTGCAAGGCCGGCAGGCAAAAGACGACCTGGAGCAGGCCTGCGGATTCGGGTTGCAAGAAGCCTGCACGGCTTTGCCCTAAGCCCCCCGCGCGTCTCCCTTCACGAAAATCGACCGCGATGTCCCCTGTTCAAGCAGGCCATCCCGTCGTTGACAAGGAAGACGCGCAACCGCTATGATGCTGCCCGCTCAAGTTGGCGTGAGACTTGATGAATACCGAAGGCGTCGGCTTAGTTCAAAAGGCCTACGCAACGAGGCCTCGATAGCCCATAATCTCAGACCGGTGGGCCTTCTGCGAGGTTGCATAAGATAGGGAGGAGAGCATAGACTGAACGTAGTTGACGCTCCCTGCATCGAAAACGGTTTCAGCGATTGAAGACCAGCAGCATTACGACCGAGGAGTTGCCTAGCATGACGCAATACAAAGTGTTACCGGGCCCGGAACATTTCCTCCCCCCAGCGGCGGCATCCATGGGGATTCGCTTGCCGAACCCGGGGGAAGGCCATATCAACGGCGTGATCGTGCCGGAGGAGCAGGCCTACGAAGAAGCGGCCCGTCAGTTCCTCATGGCCAAAGTGCCCACGATTTTCCCCGGCCCCCTGGTGCTGTGGGCCTGGAACGAAAAGGCGGCGAAGAAGGCGACGGCCATCCGGCATCTGTACGAAACGCTCAAGGAATGCGTCACGCCGCAGCAGCGGGCCATGCTCATTCCGATGCCCGACTACAGGCCGAAGTACCCCAAGATCAACCCCGAAGTCGAAATCAACCCCAACCACCCGAACCTGACCATCTGGCACAACAAAATCGATTGCTGCATGTTCGTGGGCGTGCATTGCCACCAAGCCAACCTGTCCCTGAAAATCATCCGTGGCGGCACCTCCTGTTACACGATTGCCATGTGCGCGCAGGCGGGGCACGAAGACGCCATGCTCTCGTTCCGCGACGCCTCCGTGGAAAAGATCATGAAGCTGGCGGAATGGGTGCGCAAACTCAAAGGCACCGTGAAGGTCTCGCAAGTGGTCTCCAAGAGCGGGGCCTCAAACTGAGACGCTGAACAGCGTCTGTGCTACTACCCAGCCTTCGCACACCGCGGGGCTTATGCATAAGGAGGTCTGGTCCATGGCCACCAACTCCGTGATCGGCACGAAAAATAAAAAGGGACAGGTCATCACCGACGCGCGCCAGATGATGTTCGAGGCGCCGCGCACCCCGTCGTTTTACACCGGCAGCGAGGTCATCAAGGAAGCGATCCGGCGCGCCAACGTGGACGTCATGATCGCCTACCCGATCACCCCCCAGAGCGAAGCCGCGGCGCTGATCGGCGAACTGTTTGCCGAAGGGTACGTCAAGGAATATTTCCGCGGCGAGAGCGAATTCGCCGTCATGTCCGAATGCGCCGGCGCGGCCTTCGGCGGCGCGCGCGTCTTTACGACCACGGCGGGCCCCGGCACCATGCGGGCCATGGAAAACTTCCCGATGTGGTCGGGCGCCAGGCTGCCGATCCAGATGATCGTCACCTGCCGGGGCATCAACTCGCCGCTCTCCATCCAGCCGGACACGCTGGAGATCGCCTATCTCCTGAACACCGGCATGCTGGTCTGGCACGCCGAGACCGCGCAGGACTTCTACGACTGGATTCTGAAGGGCTACATCGTCTCGGAGGAACCGGACGTGCACCTGCCCCTGGCCCTGTGCTGCGACGGCTTCTTCGTCACCCACACGAAGGACATGGTCAACCTCACGCCGGCGGACATGTGCCTGCCGCCCTACGATCCCTACCGGTCGCCGGTCCCCTGCATGGACATGGAATGTCCGCCGGTCCGGATGATGCGGGATCCCTTCGTGATGAAGAGCAACTACATCAGCTACGCGACCCACGCCTCCTGGCAACAGGAAGTCTGGGCGGCGGTGGAACGGTCCCGCAAGCATACGATCGCCTGGATCGACGGGCTGATCGAGACCGAGAACACCGATGCCGACGTCCTCATCGTCTCCTCCGGCACGGCGGTGTCGCAGGGACGGGAAGCCATCCGCCTGCTGGCCGACGAGGGCATCCGCGTCGGGCTCGTCAAGATCAAGTCCCTGCGTCCCTGGCCCTGGCAGGAAATCCGCGAAGCCACCAAGAACGCCAAGCACATCATCGTGCCGGAGTTCAACGTGGTCGGCTGGATGGCGCGCGAGATCAAGGCGAGCATTCCGGACAGCGACCGCGTGGTTTCCGGTCCGCGCGTCGGCGGCGGGATGACGATGCCGCCGGAGATCATCGTGTCGGAGATCAAGAACGCCCTCGGCATCCGGAACGCCGCGATGGCCGGGCGCGGCAGCTGACCGTCGGGACAGCGGGAGTCCCTTTTACGACAACCGTCAGAGCGCAGCTCTGAAGAGGAGGCTTACATGAGCAAGGAGCGGATAAAGATCGCGCCGGAGTTCTACGACATCATGCCCCCCGAGTACCAGGACTTGGTCAATCGGGCGACCTACGGGAAGGAAGACCGGGGCTGGAAGGACATCGGATCGGCCAAGGAACTGATCGAGGAGCATTCGCTCTGCGCGGGCTGTCCGGAGTCCATGGCCTTCCGCTACATCCTGGCCTCCCTGCCGAACCCGGAAGATACCGTCATGGTGGGCTCCACCGGCTGCACCAGCCTGGTGTTCCCCCACGTCGCCGTCCACAACATTCACTCGCTCTTCGGCAATCAGAACGCGATCGCCTCGGGCCTCAAGCGCGCGCTCACCGTCCGGTTTCCCGGCCGCATCAAGGATGTGGTGGTGCTGGCCGGCGACGGGGCGACGGTGGACATCGGGCTGGATATGACCCTCCAGGCCTGGTTCCGCCAGGAGAAGTTCACCACGATCTGCTTCGACAACGAACTCTACGCCAACACCGGCGGCCAGGAGAGCGGCTTGATGCAGAAGGGCTTCGTGGCCAAGATGGCGCCCGTCGGCAAGACTTTCGACAAGGTGCGCCTGCCCGAAATCGCCCGCGAGTCCGGGTGCCACTACGTGGTCCAATGCACGGTCAGCAAGCCGTCCCTCGTGGAAAAGGTGATCCGGAACGCGGTCCATGTCGCCCGTGAAATCGGCCCGACGTATCTGCAGCTCTATACGCCCTGCATCCTGGAAATCGGCAAGAACAGCATGGAAGGCCTCCAGGAGATGCGCGATTCGGAGAAGCCGACGGAACGGTTTGCCTTCAAGGAGTTCGTCAGCGAACCGGCCAAGCAGTTGCTCGCCGAACTCGCCGCCAAGGACAAAGAAAAGAAGGCCGCGGCCAAGGAGCAGTTGGCGGCCCAACAGGCCTAAGACACCGAGCGCATCGCAGACAGCCAGGAGGCAGAGAGCATGATCAAGAAACGCATCAACATCCGGATGTCCGGGCTGGGCGGGCAAGGCGCCGTGACCGCCGCCCACGTCATGGCCATGGCCGCGTCGAAGGACGGCAAGTTCGCCATTTCCAATCCGTTCTTCGGGGCGGAAAAGCGCATGGCCCCGGCCGAAAGCTACTGCCGGATCGGCATCGAGCGGATCTACGACCGGGGCGAACTCGTCTTCCCGGACGTGATCGAAGTGTTTCACCCCCAGGTGATCACGATGGGCAAAAGCTACACCATGCCCTTCTATTCCGGCATCAAGGAAGGCGGCCTAGTGATCATCAACACCGACGCCCCCCTGCTCAGCGAGGAGGACATCCAGCGGCTGAACGATCTGCGCGTCGCGGTGTTCTACATCAACGGGACGCAGATCGCCCTGGAGGTGGCCGGCACCGAGCTGTCCACGAACATGACCATGATCGGCTCCGTCGCCGGCATCACCAAATGCGTGTCCATGAACGCGCTGGACCTGGCCCTTCAGGAACGGTTCGGCAAGAAGTTCGTGGCCTCCGGCGGCACGGCCACGCTGGACGAGGCGATCAAGAAAAAATTCGCCAAGAAAGAAATGTTGCTGGCCAAGAACCTCGCCACGGTCAAGCGGGCCTACGAGATGGGCGTCGAATGGGCCGAGAAGAATAAATTCGAGTTGCAAGTGGCCGCCATGGCAGCCGCGTAACGAACAGGGATACCCAACGCATGTATAATATCGCGCAGGTCATCGAAGAGAAGTGCGTCGCCAAGAAAGGCTG
>VGXD01000124.1 GCA_016873525.1 Nitrospira sp.
ATCGGGTCTTCGTGGCCAGTCACAAACGTGACCGTCGACGCCATCGTGCGGTGGGTCACGGGAATCCCCGCGTAGGCCGGGGCCGCCACGGCCGCCGTCACGCCCGGCACCACTTCAAACGGCAACCCCGCCTCCGCCACCGCTTCCGCCTCCTCACCGCCTCGTCCGAACACGAAGGGGTCGCCCCCCTTCAGACGCACCACCACCTTGCCTGCCTTGGCTTTTTCCACGATCGTGCGATTCACGTCCCGCTGATCCTGATACGCGCCGCGCCCCCGCCGGCCGACATAGATCCGCTCGGCCTGGGGCGGGGCATGGTCCAACAGAACGGGGTTGGCCAAATAGTCATAGAGGACCACATCGGCCTGTTCGAGACAGGCCTTGCCGCGCAACGTGAGCAAGGCCGGATCGCCCGGTCCCGCCCCGACCAAATAGACTTTTCCACCCGTCACGCCCACCCGTTCACGCCTTCCCGTAAATCTCGCTTAAAATCTTGTCCCCGCCCTTGGCCAGCAGCCGTTCCGCCAGTTGCACGCCGAGGGTCTTGGCGTCCGCATCCGGCCCCTCGATCCGCTCACGGAGAAACCGGCGCCCATCCACGGCCGCGACCAAGCCATCCATCGTCAACGTCCCGCCCGCGACGGTCGCATGGGCGGCGATGGGAACCTGACAGCCTCCTTCCAGCCGCTCCAGCAAGGCTCGCTCGGCCACGACGGCCGTTCGGCTTGGACGATGGTCCAGCGCTCCGAGCAATTCTTTCACGAAAGCATCGTCGTGCCGGCCTTCAATCCCCAAGGCCCCCTGTCCGATGGCCGGCAAACTCACCTCACACGAGAGGTATTCGGCGATTTCATCGCCCCACCCCAAACGCCTGAGACCGGCCGCCGCCAGGACGATGGCGTCGTATTCGCCGTCTCGCAACTTACGCAGCCTGGTGTCCAAATTCCCGCGCAACATCCGAATGCTGAGGTCCGGCCGATAGTGCAGGAGCTGCGCCTGCCGGCGCAGGCTGCTAGTCCCGACTCGCGCGCCTTGCGGAAGATCACTCAGCCTCTTGCCCTCCCGGCTGATCAAGGCATCGCGCGGATCTTCCCGTTCCGGGACACAGATAATCTCCAGCCCCTCGGGCAAGGCCGTCGGAACATCCTTCATGCTGTGGACGGCCAGATCGACCTCCTGCCGTAAGAGCGCCTCCTCGATCTCCTTGACGAAGAGCCCCTTGCCGCCGATCGCGGCAAGCGGGACATCCACGATCTTGTCGCCGGAGGTCTTGATGGTCCGGAGCGTCACCGACAGATCCGGCGCCGCCGCGGTCAGACGGGCCTGAATCCATTCCGCCTGCCAGAGAGCCAGCGTACTGCCTCTGGTGCCGATGACCAGCGAAGACCGTCCTGCCCTTTTCCCCACCGTCATGAAAATCTCCGCTCCGTTACTGTCCGGGCGTGCCGGGAGGACGTTGGAGCGGCACGGCCCGGGCGGTCCCGGACCCAGGCAGCTTCTCTTCCCCGTTGGACTGCGGCTGCGCCATCCCCCGCGAGGACAGGCCGATGTTGCCTCGATAATACGACGTCACCAACAGAAAGCTCAGCAAGCCCATGATGGCCAAGAGGTACACGAGCACGTCCCACCGAAAGCCCTCTTTCTCCCGGTAATCATATCCGCAAGCGGGGCAATCGGGAAGCGGGTCATGGCCAAGATACCGGTGCCGACACTTGGGACAGAGGAAGAGCTTCGGGCTTGTGGCCATGAACCTTGCGCCTCTTGCCTGTGCGGTTTCCCACGCCGTTCTCTCGACGCCGGCCCTCACCGGTCCTGGCCGGACGGCTCGCGCTCCAGATCGGGCTCGGAAACGGCCGGCATCGTCTCGCCCCTCTCCGATGGCACGCTGTCCAAGTTGTAAAAACGCTTCGCGGCTTCCACGAACATCGCGCTGCTCGCGCTGTTCGCCTCCGCCTTCAACGTCACCAGCGACCCGTGCAACATCTTGTTGACGATGGCCGACGCCAGCCCCTCCACCGCGCTGCGCTCTTGCGGGGACAAGTCCCCGAGTCGGCCCATGGCCTTGTCGACTTCGGCTTGTTTGATCTCCTCCGCCCGCTTCCGCAACGCCACGATCGTGGGCGTGACATCCAGCGATTTCAGCCAGTCCAGGATGCCGCCCACTTCCTCTTCGATCATGTGCTCGGCCTTGGCGGCTTCTCGGCGCCGCTCTTCCAGATTCTGTTCGACGCGGGTCTCCAGATCGTCGATGTCGAAGAGAAAGGCGTTGTCGATGTCCTTGACGGCCGGTTCGATGTTGCGCGGCACGGAAATGTCGATCAGGAAGATGGGCCGGTTCATCCGCCGGCGCACCGCCTGTTGCACGTCCTCGGCCCGGATGAGGTAGTGGGAAGCCCCGGTGGAGCACAACACGATATCGGCCTCGGCCATTTCGCGCCGGAAGTCATCGAAGGGAATCGAGACGCCGTTGAACTGCTCGGCGAGGTCCAGCGCCCCCTGCGGATTGCGGGTCGTAATCATCACGCGCCGGACGCCGTTTTTGACCAGGTGCTTGGCCGCTAATTTGGCCATTTCCCCGGCTCCCACCAGCAAGACCGTCTTCTCGCTGAGATTGGAAAAAATCTTCTTGGCGAGTTCGACCGCCGCGTAGCTCACCGAAACGGCCGTTTCGGCGATTTTGGTTTCGGTCCGGACACGCTTGGCGACCGAGATGGCTTTTTTGACCAGCTTGTTCAGAATCACACTGCTGGTCTTATGCGTCAGCGCCGCTTCGAAGGCGTCTTTGAGTTGGCCGAGGATCTGCGGCTCGCCGACGATCATCGAATCCAGGCTGGCCGCCACCCGGAACAAATGCCCGATTGCCCGCTCGTTGGTCAGCCAATAGAGATGGGGGGTCAATTGCTCGGACGACAGGGAGAGATGCGTGTCGGCCAAAAACTCCTGCACGCGCGCATACCCGGCATCGACATCCTCCACCACCGCATAGACCTCCACCCGATTGCAGGTGGACAGCAACACGCCTTCCTTGATGCCGGGATAGGCGCAGAGGCGGCGCAAGGCCTCGCCCAGCCGGCTCTCCGGCACGGCGAGCTTTTCGCGCACTTCAATAGGGGCCGTCTTGTGGCTGATCCCGACCGCGATGATGTTCATGTCCTGCGCACAGCCCGGCGGCTCAGCCCACCGGTCCATGCCCCTTGAGAACCACTCCGAGAAAGGTCAAAATCACGCCGGCAAAACCGATGATGGTCAAGTAGGCCGCCCGCTTGGCTCGCCACCCAACCGTCAAACGCCCCAGCAGCACCGCAAAATAAAACACCCAGGTCACGAGAGCCCACAATTGCTCGGGGTTCCAATTCAGATAGGACCCGCGCGCAAACTCGGCCGAAAGGGCTCCCGTGATAATGCCCAGGGTCAGCAGCGGAAATCCCATCACGATGGATTGCTGGTTCAGACGATCGAGATAGTCGAGCGGAGGAAGCTTGGCATACAAGACGTTGAAGCGTTTCGACTTCAACAAGCCGTCCTGAATCAGATACATGATCCCGGCCACAAAGGCCACGGCAAATCCCACCGTGCCCAAGACGCTCAAGGTCACGTGGAGCCACACGGTCTTCAGGACCGGTTCCAGCGTCGGAACTTCCTTGGGCAAGGCGGCAGCCGAGAGAAGCGAGATCAAGGCCAGCGGGAGGATGAAGGAGCCCAGAACGTGGATCCGGTGCCGCACTTCGACGATCAGAAACACCAGCACCAACGCCCAGGAAAAAAATGACATCGCTTCATGAATGCTGGGCAAGGGCACATGGTCCACCCCCATCATCCTGGTCAGCAACGCGACCGTATGCGCAAGAAAACCGATGCCGGTAATGACGAGGGAGACCTTGGAGAGCGCTTCCGTCCGCCGCAAAAGATAGGCCAGAAACAATGCGGTACCCACAAGGTACAGCACCATGGTGGCCATAAAGAACATGACCGGCATCGTCACCTATCCTCGCAACTTTTCAGAAGAAATTTCCAGACCGAAAGGAATAAATTATAGCCTCAATGATTTGGAAGCGTCAAGGAATATCACGGGGTTTGCGAGGGAGCGCCCTTAACTTTTCTGGGTCTCTCAGACAATCCGACTTCCTTCCCCTCCACAGGTACGCTATGGTAATTGGTCCATCGAATCGTGAAGGTCGAACGAGGCACCGTGGCAGGCTCCCTCTACATTGTCAGCACCCCCATCGGACACGATGAGGACATCACGTTGCGAGCCATTCGCACGCTCAAGGACGTCGCGGTCGTCGCAGCGGAAGACCCGCAGCAGACCCAAGCCCTGTGCGAACGCCACGAAATTCAGACGCCGCTGACGAGCTATCACAACCTCAACAAAGACGACAAAACCCCGCTCTTGATCAGGCGCATGCAAGAGGGACAGAGCGTGGCCCTCGTCTCGGACTCCGGCACGCCGGTGGTCTCCGACCCCGGCGCCTGGCTCATTTCGCAAGCCCTGGAAGCCGGCATCCGAATCATCCCGGTGCCGGGTCCCTCCGCAGTCCTGGCAGCCCTGTCGGTATCGGGCTTGCCCAACGAGCCGTTTTTCTTTCAGGGGTTCCTTCCGAAACAAGCCACGGCACGGCGCCGGCTGCTGGAGAAGCTCTCACAGGAACGCTTCACGCTTGTCTTCTTCGAGTCCCCCGGCCGACTGCTCGCAACGCTTGAAGCCATCCACACCCTCTTCGGCCGGCGTCGCATCGTGCTGGGCAAGGACCTCACGAAACCGTCCGAAGAACTCCTCCGAGGAACCACCGCACAGATCCTGCGCGCCGTAACATCGCATCCTCTGGACGGCGAGATCACAGTGGTCATCGAAGGTCGGCGCAGAAAGAGGCAAGCGAGAATCACCGGAAGAGCCGAGGGAAACTAAGCGTCGGGTTTCTTCCTGATGATGACACGGTAGGCTTGTGCAAGTGGTTCCTGTTTGAGCACCGCATGGCCGTCGTCGCTCACGCTGCGCGGCACGTTGCGAATGGGGTCGCCTTCGTCCAGAACCACGGCAAGGACCTGCCCCGCCTTCATCGTTTCCAGCTTGAGCTTGGTCTTGACGAAGTTATAGGGACAGATCACCCCCCGCAGATCCAACTCGGCATCTGCGTGAAGTTCCTCGGATTGTTCTCCCTGACGGGAACCATCGTTATGCATGCCCTGTGACCCCTCATCCGACGCTACCGCGCAACATTGTTCCGATGCTACCAGACTTTCCTGGCTATCACAAAGGCACGAGGGCGGCGTGAACCGGGCGCAGATTCGAGCGCGCGTAGGGCTCAAAACGACGGTGGCGGCCCGAAGGCCGCCACCGGAAGTTCAGTCTCGCTGTTCAGGAACAAGCGGTCGTTTAGTTCCCGCCCAGCCCCTTCACCAAGTTCGGCTTTTCCATGGAACCGTAGTCGGTCTTGGCTCCACCCGTATAGCCCCAGCCCGGCTGCGGATCGCAGTTCCAGCAGGGGGCCGCCCCCGTGACTTCGCCGATTGGGCTGGAGAAGCCCTTGGCCCCGGTCACTTCGCCCGGCAAGATCTGCCCGGAGACGCCGCCGGTCATCCCGCCTGAATTGGTCTCAATGCCGCGCTCCGTGCTCGGATTCGGCCGCTGGCCGAGTCCGCCGAAACCGGCCAGCTTCTCGTTGCCACGCAGCACCGTCACTTCACGCACCAGCTTCTTGCCCGTGCCGAATTGCTGGCTCGCCGATGTTTCCTCCCGCACCTGCAACGTCACGTCGTCGCCGGCATTGATCATCCTGATCTGGTCCATGTTGGTCTCAGAATCCAGGTACAGCGTCAACGAAGACATCGCGCCGGCGCCGGCCCGGCCTTCGTCATGCGAGCTGCCGCCAGTTTCCAGGTGAAGCTTGTGGCCGGGCAGATCGATGGCCAACACGCGACCGTACACGGTCTCGGCTTGCGAGAGCCGTTCCAGCAAGGCGTTCTTATCCCAGACTTGCGAGCGGGTCCCCGTACCGGACGACTCGCCGACGCCGGTGCCGAAACCGGAGTGCTGCGGCAGGCGCTCTTGAGCGACCGCAATACCGACAGCGCCCCCAAGCAGAATCACTGCTCCCATTAAAAATACCTTACGCATGTGCTGCCTCCTTGTGAGTTAGACTATAAATGATACACAACAAAAAACGGTCTTACTCTGCTCACCTGCAAGCACGTAGTCTAAAAGGACAGGCGAAATATAGGCTAATCGCCCACACCTGTCAAGAAAATTTCTGGGGGTTGTGGCTCACCAGGAACACCCCACTGCCCCAAGGGGGTTATGCGGCCTTCATGCCCCTCCAAACCCCTTGCAAGTGAAGCGATGGTGCCCGGAGGGAGGATCGAACTCCCACTCTCTTGCGAGAACCAGATTTTGAGT
>VGXD01000125.1 GCA_016873525.1 Nitrospira sp.
GTCATCCAGCCCGACGTGGTGGCCGAGTTCGTGGACCACGGTGTCTTGGACTTCCTGAATCACCTCTTCCGGCGTCAGGCAGAGCCGCAAGATCGGCCCTCGATAGATGAGAATGCGGGCCGGCAATTGTCCGCCGGGATTGAAGAAGGACTCCGCATCGAGCGCAGTGCCTGAGTAAAGTCCCAGAAGGTCGTCCTCCGACTCCAACTCCAAGTCATCCAAGACCTCTCGCGAAGGCTCCGCTTCCACGACCACGGACACGTTGTCCAGCAACGTCCGATACTGGCCCGGCAATCCTTGCACGGCCTCGCGCACCAATTGCTCGAAGGCTTCCGGAGTGACGAGAGGCCGAGGGGCACGCTTCCGACGAGGCATCGTCTCCTCAGCGCGGTTTGGGGGTCAGGAAATCCTCGTTCAACTTCGGATCGCTCATGACCGCCTGCCCGTGCTTGCGGAGCGGGGGCGCATCCCAGATGACCTTGTGTCCAGGCGCCAGATTGGCCGCTTCGATGTAATGCTGTTTGGCCACGGCGCGATCGCCGAGCGCATCCAAGGCTAGCGCCAGATTGTAATGGGCTTCGGCCAGGGTTGGCTGCGTCTTGATGACCGCTTCATACTGGGCCTTGGCCGGCGCCCACTGACGCGCCGCGAACAAGCGATTCCCCTCTTCCATGGCAGTCACGACCGCTGGAGGCGTTCCGGCCGGAGCCCGAAGAGTCCGCACCACGTCAGGCTTCGACCCGGGCTGCGCAGCGCAGCCGATCAACACCACTCCCATCAACACGAAGACTATCGCCGTCTGTTTCATCCCTGCCTCCTCAAAAACTACGCTTGGACCGTTCGTCCGTTTCGCAAAAAGACAAACTGCACGCCGACCGACTCCACCTTCAAACTCCTGGCCACGGCCTCGCGATAGACTTGCGCCTGCACCCGGTAGCCGGCTGCGCGCGCCTCCACATCCTCCTCCGCGACCCGGTCGGTCTTATAGTCGGCGATCCAGATTCGCCCGTCAAGACGGTAGACCAGATCGATCACCCCTTCCATGACGCAGGCATCGGCACAGCCGGAGGTGAGCCGCAAGGGGGAGGCCTCTCCCGAAGCCTGTTCAAGCCCCTCGCCCCTCGCCCCTCGTCCCTCCCCGCTCCATCGGATGGCAAAGGGCACCTCACGGCCCAGGATCGTCGCGCGCCGCAACTCCGCATAGGACGGCGAGGCGGCAAAAGCCTTGAAGATGTCGCACAGCTCTGCTTCAACTTGCGCCGGGTCCGCTGACGCGCCGGACTCCATCGAGAAGCCCTGCCGACAGAGCTCCGCCACACGCGCGGGCAGCTTGGCAGGATCGTCGGGAAAATCCCACCCCTCCAACAGGCGATGAGCCAGGATGCCGACCAGCCTGGCCGTCTCGGCATCCGTTGCCGCATGGACGCCTCCCGACTCCGCGGCCCCTCGCGCAACGATCGGGACGGATTTTTCCAGCGCCGTCGGACTCAGGAAAAAGCCGGCGCCCTGGACGGCGCGATAGCGCTCCCCCCGCTCCTTCCAGCGGGATAAGGAAGAGCCCAGATCGCCCGCGTCTTCCCGCCAGAGCGGCTCCGCCACCCCCACACGAGGCGCGACATCGCGTCCGGGGACGATCTGGACCGGCACCTCGACATCCCCCAACCTAATCGTGGAAGTCTCGATGGAGGCCAGGTCGAGGCCCATCGCCTCGGCCACACGGGACAGAAAGCTTTCACGGCCACGGCTCTTTGCCGGAAGGCCGGCCGAGAGCACCAGCCGGCGCTTGGCCCTCGTCATGGCCACGTAGAGGACCCGCGCCTCCTCGGCCCTCTGGCGTTGCGCCAGTTTGGCGCCGACGTAGACCCCGCCGACCGTCTGCAAGTCCCCGGCCTTCAGGCCCAGGACCCCCGTGGACCAATCGTGTTGCACCAGGATGCGCGACTCCCGCCGATCCGTCCCGCGATGGAGCCCGGCAAGGATCACCATCGGGAACTCCAATCCCTTGGCCTTGTGAATGCTGAGCAGCCGCACGGCCCCTTGCTGCTCCGGATCCTCCAAGCCCTCCTCGGCCAGCGGGCTCTCGGTTTCGTCCGGCGGCTCCAAGGCGCGCTGCGTCAGCTCGGCGACCAAGCCCGGCAGGGTCATGTTGGGACGCTTCGCAAGTTGCACCGTGATATCGCGCAGCTTCAGAAGATTCGCCACCGCCTGTTCGTGGTCCATCGAAGCCGCCGCCAATTCCAGGAGCGGAGCCTTGCTCAGCACCAGGTCCATCGTGTCGGTCAACGGTACGACGGGCAGTTCCCGGTGCAGTTTTGCGATGAGGGCATAGACCGGTGCAACCGATTGGGCCTTGGCTGTCGTCCCCAGGGCCCGGCGATAATCCAGCAGGCCCTCGCGGGCCAGTCTTTCGATAGCCCCGTCCGAGAGTCCGCCGAACGGCGAGCGAAGCACGCCGACCAACGCCAGGGTATCGTGGGGATTGGCCGCCGTACGCAGCAGGTTGACGGCATCGACGATCTCCTGCCTCTCGTAAAAATGCTTTTCACCCTCCGTGAGACAGGGGATGTCGTAGCGCCGGAGCGCCTCCAGATAATCCCGCGCCTTCGTGAGGGTCCGCAAGAGAATCGCCACGTGTCTGGGCTTGATCGTCGCAGCCAGATCGCGTTCTCGAATTTCCTCGCGATCGAGCACCTCCTCGCGCAGCCACCGAGCCAGCTCCTCCGCTTCGGCCCGGCCGGCGGCATCCGCATCCGCGTCCGGTTCAAGCGGCCGGACCAGCCGCAGCTCCAGCCGTTCCGCCGGCAGCGGCGGCACATCGGTCTGGACGGCCAAGAGCGGATCGTTTTTCGGCTGCAGCCCCTTGATCGGCTCACGCGGAAACACTCGGGCAAAAACGGCGTTGAGCGGCGAGAGGAGCACGGAGTGGCTGCGGAAGTTGCTGTGCAAGGTCTGCCGTTCTCCGCGCGGGTCCTGCGCCAACACGTAATCTTCCACCACGGCGTCGTAGGCATCCATGTCCGCGCGCCGAAAGGCATAGATGGACTGTTTGGGGTCCCCCACGATGAACAGCTTGCCCGGCTCGAGCCGGACCCTCCGCCAGTCCCGCTCCTCCCGCCCCGCAGCCTCGGCCAGGTAGAGGATCATCTCGTATTGCACCGGATCGGTGTCTTGAAATTCGTCCACTAACATGGCTTGAAACTGTTGTTTGAGTTCCCGGCGGATCAGGGGATGGTCCCGCAGGAGATCGCGCGCTCGGGCCAGAAGCCCATCGAAGGACACATAGCCGCTCTGGACGAACCGACGCCGGCAGGTCTTGGCAAAGGGAATCAGCAGCCTGATGAGCGGGATAAGGGGACCGGCCTCGATGTGGAGCAGGGCTTGAGCCACCCGGATGATCCCCTTGGCCTCCCCATAGTCTCCCTTGGACCACGTGGTGGTCATCCCCGGCACGGAGCGGTCCAATTGATCCAGGCCGCCCGCTCCTTCTCCTTCGTCCCCGCCGGAAGCCACACCAGGGGAAAGGGGAAGACCTCCTTCCGCCGCCCCTTGCAGAAAGAAGACGGCCGTATCCAACATCCGTTCCAAGGTGTGAGCCTTGGCATGAGCCCCCCGCAGCGCCTTGGCCCGTTCAGCCAGCCCCCTCATCCAGGCACGGATCGGCGGCGGCAAGCCCCCGTCTGCCCCTTCAGAGAAACTCTCCAGGGTGGAGGCATCGAGCGGGATCAGTTCACCGACCAGGCCGCCGGCAAGTTCCTTCACATCCCCCAAGGAGAGTTCCCGCAAGGCAGCCTTCCAGACAGCCTGGTGGCCCCCACGATGGCCCAGCTCTTCATCCAGCCAAAGGGCCCATTCGTGGTTAAAGTGATGCTTGAACTGAACTCCTTCATCCTCGCTGAATACCGGATCTACAAAACTCTCTACAGGATAGAGCCTGAGCAGGTGAGCCGCAAAGCTATGGATGGTCCCGATCTGGCTTTTTTCCAGTTCCTGAAGAGCCTTTGACGCCAATTCGTTCAGACGGGTTTTGCTGAGCCCATAGCGGTCCAGCAGCTCCACCATCTGTTCCCAATCCCGCCGCCTCGATGCCGCCGGAGGCGTCCCAGCCTCCAACTCGATCAAGAGAGCAAGACGGTCACGAAGGCGCAGCTTCATCTCGCTGGCCGCTTTGTTCGTAAACGTCAGCGCCACGATCTCGCCGACCGCCAGAGGGTCCGGCTGGCGCAAGAGCAGGTGCAGCAGCCGATCCACCAGCAACGTCGTCTTCCCGGTTCCAGCCCCGGCTGTGACGACCAGATTGCAATCGGTGGCGGTTGCCGCCCGTTCCCGCGCCGCCCTGTCCGGGAGAACGGCCATTAGTCATTCCTCCCTGCCGGCCCTGACTGGGCCTTCGACCGGCGCGGACGCCGGCCAGAAGGAACCTTGTCGCCGGCTTGCGCCTCGGTCGGCGCATCGGCCGGCTTGGCCCGCCTGATATCTCGATGCGGCTTCACCGTCGCATGGTCGCTTCGCGCCCGCCAGGAGGTCGGCTGGTGCGTGACCCGGCAGGTGAGGCGATAGTCACAGTGCTCGCAATACCCCTCCGGATAGATAAAGAACCGCCCGGCCTTGATTCCTCCGAGGACATAGCGGATGACCCGCTCCAACGGCCCCCGCAAGCCCGAGGTCCAGGCATGGCCGGGAAATTCCGCGCGCGTCAGCGCCTGGCCGTTGCGGGCCTCCCACCGCTGAGCCAAGTAGTAGAACCAGACCCCTTCGGCCCTCGCGGCTTCTCCTCGGCCGAGCGATGCTCCGGCTTGCGTCAAACGCCAAGACATTTCAGAGGCGGCCATCGCCAGGTACAAGGGCGGCTGCAGGCGCAGCCCGCGCACCGCGCCCAGCGGCAAATTTTTATCCAGGGTATCGGGCTCGCGACTGGCTTTGAACTTGTAATCGACGATGCGATAGGCCTTGCGGGAAGCCGACCAGTCCACGCGGTCCAGACGCCCCGAGAGCGAAATCGGCTCCGGCTCTCTCGCTTCGTCGGCGCCCACCTCCAAGGCGCCGCGCATCGACTCTTCGAAGAGAATCGGCTCCCAGCCCTCGGCAGAGAGTTCCGCCAAGTCCTCTCGCAACACATCGCGCAGAAATCGGAGCAAGCGTTCTTGGTGCAGTTCCCAGACGATGGGGAAGCCCACCGGATGGGTCAGGGCAAACCGGCCGAACACCTGATAAGCCGTTTCCTCCAGGACCGCCAAGGGCTCAACGGAAGAGCCGGGAGGGCCGGCAAAATACCCCTCCTCTCTGAGCTTTTGATAGCACCGGCGCAGAATGCCATGGGCCAGGACTCCCAGCTCGACCGGCCCGATTTGATCCTCGGCCTCGGGAACGACGAGGGACTCCAAATGCAAGACCTGTCCGGCAAAGTACCGGAAGGGACAGGTGGCATAGTCCTGTAGAGCGGTGGGCGAGAAGCCCCGCTTCTTGAGCCCCAGCCAGAAGGACGCCAAGGGGCCGGTGAGCCCGTCATAAGCGCCGAGCTTGGACGCCACGGCCTCCTGCTCGCGGAGCGCCAGAAGTCCCTGCTTGACCAGCCCCCCGGCCGGATGCAGGGCCTCCAAGAGCCGGCGCGGAACGATGCGGTCCAAGAGGCACTTGATCCCCGTCTCGACCGGCGTCAGCCGTTCGGCCCGATAGGCAAGCCCCTCTTTGAATTTGCTCGTCAGCCTTCTCGGCACCGTGAGTTCCGCTCCCAAGGCCCCTTCGCGGGCCTCCCCCAGATAACTGGATGGGACCAAGGTGCGGCCCGCGCCATCGGTGCGTTGATAGAGGAGCGTGAGGTGTTCGCGGGGCGCCTCGCACAAGAGGCGATAGAGGAGCTTCTCCTCGTCGAAGCCGGCCAGCTTCTCCTGGATCTTAAAACCCAAGTCCGCTTCGAGGAGCCGGCGTGAGGCATCCCGCAGAAACGCGTCTTCCTGGACATGGCGCGGGAACACCTTCTCGTTGAGTCCCAGCACAAAGAGCGCGCGAAACGGAATCCCACGAGCCGCCATGGCATCCAACACCTGCACCCCCGCCCCGCGCGAGCCGTCGCGCGCCCCGATGGGAACGGTCGCGGCTTCCATCAACCGGCGGAACGCCGCGACGAAATCCACCAGCGCCACCTCCGGCTCCAAGCAAGCCATCTCGCGCAATTCGCCCAAACTGTCGTGGAAGGTCTGCCGCAGCGAGTCCGGCTGGCCCTTGTCGCCCTGAGCCGCTTCGCCGGCAAGCGGATCCAGAAACCGATCGAAGAGCGCCTCGACAAGCGCGACATAGCCGGACCACGAGGCCGTGTCAGGCAGAGCGCCGACGGCCTCATTCAAGGCCGTCACAACCGTCAGGGCCGCACGAATCTGCTCGGCCGGAA
>VGXD01000126.1 GCA_016873525.1 Nitrospira sp.
GGCTTCCGGTCCGTCGTGGAACTGGAGCGGACGGCGGTGGTCCAGGGAACCAAGGCGGACTGAGGAGGTTCGCACACGATGCTCGAATGGTTGAAACAGCCGGGTTTTTTCGGTACGCATGCCACGCTCGGCGCCGATGTCAGCCAGCTCATGGCGACGTTGTTCACCGGGCTCTTCGTGATCGGCTGGCTGCAGGCCAGGCGCCGCAAGGCCGACAGCCATCACTGGCTGATGCTGGGCGGCATGGCGGCGATGCTGGCGTTTTTTACGAGCTATTACCTGTTCAGACAACTGGGCATCCTGGCGGTGGAAGGCAAGGAAGGGTTCGGCGGCTCCCAGGCGCTCTACGACCGGGTCTTCATCCCGCTCCTGACCGTGCACATCATCCTGGTGATCATCGGTCTTGTGATGGCCTTCTACATGATCGTTCTGGGGTTTCGTTCCCAGACCTTTTTGGAAGGGCGCCGGATGCTCAAAAACGAGACGATGGTCTTGTCACGGAGGAGGATCCTCGCCGTCTTCGGCGGCCTCACCGGTCTGATCGCCTTGTGGGTGGCCTATCGATTTGCGACGGCCGGTTTTTCCGTCCGGAAGCTGGAAGTCTACCTGAGCTTGCTGTTTCTCCTGGCCATCGTCTTTAGCGTGGAATTGGTGATCCAGCGACTCTGGCCGAACGTGGAGCGACGCCATCGTGTGCTCGGACGCTTCACGATGGTCATCTATTGCGTCCTGTTTGTCACCGGCAGCGTGACCTACACGATGCTCTATATCTTGTATCCGGGAAAGATTGGCTAAGTAATGGGTGATGTGTGATGAGTCAGGAGGCGTCGTGCGGAGGGTCCACGCTGAGTCCTGAAAAACACGTCACGCAGTACGCATCACCCATCACGCGGTACTGGGTTTCGCGATGTTGATCTGCGGCTGCGGCCGGTGGATGCATACGGAAGGTTTGGATGAAAGCCCCGAGGCCGGCGATGGCCGGGCCTGGCTGGTGCGGTCCGAATGTCTGGCCTGCCGTGTGTTGGTCGGGCTCGAAGCGGCGCCGGACGAGGCGCTGAGCCTGATCGACCGGCTGATGTGGAGCGATGACGCCAGGCATCTCTTGGAACGCATGCCGCCCTACGTCGCTCCGCTGGTCCGAGACGAAGTGGAAGCCTATGCCAGGGCCAAGGGGCAGCGGGCGGTCACGACGGTGCTCCTGGGCCAGGCCAGGCAAGGCGGAGCGGTGGTCTGGGCCCTTGAAGCCGAACGACGGTTGGACAACGTGCCGGCCCCGGTGCGCGCGATGGCCAGGATGGAATTGGAGCGGACGGCCATCGAGAGGGGAGAGGCCGAAGTCACGGTGGCCTTGATGGAAGAGGTCAAGGCCAGGTACTTCGGTATATTCGTGAAAAGTGATGGGTAATGGGTCAAGAGAGAGGAAGAGATAGATTGCCCCGTATGTGCCACCCGTCACGCATCACCCATCACTGGTTGTAACATGCTGCATCGGATGACCCTCCGTGTGTTGCCCCGCCTCGCCGTGGCGGTAACGCAGGAGGCAGTGCGAAAAAGAAAGCGGCTCGTCATGCTGGCCCCAGGGTTGGTGGCCTTCGCCGTCTATCGGCTCGCCAAGCAGGCGGATCCCCTTGACGATCCTGTCACCTTGTTGGTCTTAAGCGGGTTGGTCTCGGCTGTGACGGCCTTGTGGGCCTACCGGATCGGCCGCGCGGATTCGCTGAGGATGTTGTGGCAAGAGGATGGCGCCAGGCTGGTGGGCTGGGTGGTCGGGTGGATCGGATTTGCCTATGGCGTGCAGCTGTCCCTCATGGTGCTGGCCCTCTTGAAGGTGCTCGTCCACTATGACTTTCTGCGCCATCCGGACGGCCCGGCCATGATGGCGATCATCATCGCCTGTACCTCCGTCGCCAGGGATGCGTTCGAGATCGGCCATGTGCGCCTGCTGCAGCTGCAAGGCGAGTCCGTGCTGACGTTTCCGGACGGCGCGCCCCTCCGCCGGCTTTTCCAGGAGCGGCTGGGAGCCCTTCTGCAATGGCTCGGGCTGGCCGTTTGCGGCGGGATGGCCCTGGCCTTGGGGGCAGCGGAGATGAGCGAGGTTGGCCGGACGGACCTTGCCCAACTGGTGGTGGTGACGCTTGCCGCCGGCTCTCTGGCCCTGGCAGCCTACTTGGCCGGCGAACAGCGGCCCGGTGGCTGGCGGGCCAGGCTGGGCGCGGTCGGGGGGGCGGAGTTGTTTCGGTTCTGGTGGTGGCCTGGGCTGGCCTTTGCGGCCACCTATTATTTGGTGTTGGCAGGGGCCACGTCTTTTCTGCTGAGATTGGAGCAGACCGGTGGGCTGGCTCAGGGCTTGATCGCCGGGATCGTGTCGGGCATCATGGCCCTGTATTGTTATTATCTGGGCTATCGACGGCAGCTTGAGGACCGGGTGCAGCAAACGGTGCCGGCGTCTCTCTTGCGTTGTCCCTTTGTCATGGGGATCTTGACTAAGAGCGGTCCCTTGTCCAGCAAGCCGGTTGTCCCTTCGGTCGATGGCATGGCGCAGGAATCCGGACGGAGAGGGTAACGGTTTTTATGGCGGTGCGTTGCATGGATCGCAGGAGCGTGGGGCGGATGTGTTCAAAGGCCGGGCCGGCGGCTCTCTTGGTCGGCTGGTTCGTCGCGGTGAGCCTGATCGCGGTCGTCGGTTTTGCCCAGGCCGAACCGCAGGTGGCGGCCGATGTGTACTACAAGACCGAGGGGATACCGGTCGGCCCGGCGGCTCCTCCCGCCGACCCGTCGGTCTATCCTCGCTACGGTGCGCTGGATAATCGCATCCTCGTCTGGTTCGTCACGCAGCAACATACCTACTTCGGAGGCTTCGTCCTGTCCCTGCCGATCTTTTGCGTCATCATCGAGTTTTTGGGCCTCATGACGCGAGACCGGCTGGCGGCCCTTCGCTACGACCGGCTGGCGCAGGACTTTCTCAGGGTGGCGCTGCTGGCGCTGTCTCTCACGGCCGTGGTGGGCAGCCTGATGCTGGGCATGTTCATCACGCTCTACCCGACCTTCATGCAGTACATGGGCGGGACTTTCAAGACGATGATGCCGATTTACGCGTTCGTGTTCCTGGGCGAGGCGACCCTTCTGGTGGTCTACTATTACAGTTGGGATCGGATGGCAACCCCCGCGCTCAAGTGGGGCCATGCCGCGATCGGCGTCTTGGCGAACGGCCTGGGGACGGCGCTTTTGCTGTTGGCCAATACCTGGGCCGCCTTCATGATGGCGCCGGCCGGGGTGGACGCGCAAGGACGGTACCTGGGCAACGTGTGGCATCTGCTCCATTCGGCGTTGTGGAACCCGCTCAACGTGCATCGTTTCCTGGCCGACCTGATGTCCGGCGGCGCGGTGGTGATCGCCTATGCCGCCTATCGATTTTTGAGGAGCAAGTCGGACGAGGAGCGGGCCTATTACGACTGGGTCGGCTACATCTTCCTGTTCGTGACGGTCTGCGCCCTCTTGCCGATGCCCTTTGCCGGCTACTGGCTCATGCGGTCGGTCTATGCGTTCCGGCAGAGCATGGGCGTTACCATGATGGGCGGGTTGCTCACCTGGCTGTTCGTCGTGCAGGCGCTGCTGGTCGGCGTGCTGTTTCTGGGCATCAACTATTACCTCTGGCAGAGCATGGGGCGGATCCGCGGCGGCGAGCGGTATCAGCGGCACCTCAAATACCTGGTCGTGGCCTTGACGATTTGCCTGTTCGTCTGGCTGACCCCGCATACGATTATGATGGGTCCAGGAGAAGGCAAGGCCATGGGCGGCGCGCAGCATCCGGTGATCGGCAATTACGGAGTCATGTCGGCCAAGAACGGCGCGATCAACGTGATGATCTGCCTGACGGCGCTCAGCTATATCTTCTACCGGCGCGCGAACCGGACGCTCACGGTGCCCTGGGCGAGGCAAGGGAATATCGTGCTGGCCGCGCTGTTTACGGCCGGCATTCTCAACGTCATCTGGTTGGCGGTGTATGGGTTCTATCTGCCGGCCAGCGTCCGCGTGGGGCTGGCCTCTCCGCAGGCGCTCACCACGTTTACGTTGCTGTTCGTCGGGCTGTCGATCAACCGGGCCATGATGCGAGGCGCCAAGGTCCATGGGCCGATCGCATGGGGCAAAATTTCGGTTCGCGGCATGGTCGCGCTCTTCGGGCTGGCGGCGACCTTTACCTGGGTGATGGGCCTCATGGGCTACATTCGATCGTCGGGCCGCCTGTCCTGGCACGTCAACGAACTGTTGCCGGATCTTTCGCCATGGTCCTTTACGCCGTCGCTCGGGTTTGCCGCCAAGATGGTCACCTTGAACATGGTGGTCTTTTGGTTGACGGTGTTGCTGTTGTTTTGGATCAGCAGTCGGGACCGTGACGCGGTCCCGGCGCTCTTGTCTTCGTCCGACGAAGACCAGGCCGTGCTGCCGCCGGCCTCGCGAGAGGTGCAACCATCATGAAAGTTCGACGAACGTCCTGGGCTCCCGGCCTCGCCGCCGTTCTGGTTGGGATGGTTTTCTTGACACTGCCGGCCACGTCGCGCACGGCCCCGGCCGGCCCTCTGGTGCTGGAAGATTTCAAAGCCAAAAACGCGGACGGTTTCCCGCGGGATTGGAAAGCGCAGCGCAACGAGTCCATGGCCAAACAGGTCTACCAAGTCCAAGCGGAAGGCGAGAGCCAGTTCCTGGCCGTCCGTAAGGCGGAGCAACGGATCTATAAGAAGATTGCCTGGGATCCGAAGGCCCTGCCGATTCTGACGTGGCGCTGGCGCTTGAAGTCGGCGCCGGCCGGAGCCGAGCCGATCGCGGTGGTCTTCGTGTCGCTGGACACGGATCTCATGGTCATTCCTGTGGCGAACAAGTACGTCTGGAGCGCGACGAAGGCCAAGGGAACGATGAAGGAAGGCGGATTGTTCGATGCCTCCGAAATCGTCCAACGGACCGGCCCCCAACCGGTCGGCGAGTGGGTCGAAGAGCGGGTCAACGCTTACGAGGATTTCAAGCGGATTCACAAGCATGAGCCGGCCGACAGGGCCTGGGGGATTTCGCTGCTGGGCGGGCCCGGCGTCGAGATCGACTTCGGCCCGATCGTCGCCTCGGCGCCCTAACGATCGGATGGTTGCCACGGCAACCAAGAAGCCGGCAATGTCTCCACGGAAATTGGTCGATATGGGGTTGGGCGCGGCGGTCATGGGGACCGTCGGAACCCTGATTGGCTTGCTGATGGGCGGCCATGTGCTTCCGGTGGCGGCCGGCGTCGGGGTTGCGCTTGGGACCGTCGTCGGCCTTTTCGGGGGGCGGCGGTTTCTGATCAGCATTCTGATCGGCACGATTGCGGGGGGCGTGTTGGCCTGGGTCTTGGCCGGCCCGGAAAAGATTTCGGTCGGGGCCGGGGCCGGGGCTGCGATGGGCGGATTTTTAGGCGTGCAATTTTCGATGCTCATGGATCTGCGGTCGGATCGGAAACGAGCGGCGGCCGCGAATCAGTCGAATCCGTGAGGCCGAGGCCGTCTCCGGCCGGGTCCTGTCGAAGCTAGCGGGGGAGTATGGAAAATCGAGGCGTGCTGATCGGGTCCATCGTGTTCGTGTTTGCCTCCTTCATCCTCATGATCGTGGGCTTGGTCTACGAGTCCTTCAAGGCGAAGAAGCAGCGGGAGTTGGTGGCGTCGATCGTGACGGAGAGCAAGCCCCTGGCCGTGGTCGCGCCCAGAGATTTCTCGATGTACAAAATCGTCGTGGGGGAGGACGGACGCGAGATGGTCCAGATTCCGGAGGGACCCTTCACCATGGGAAGCAAGGACGGGGATCCGGACGAGGCCCCTGAGCACCAAGTCTATCTGCACACGTTTTACATGGATAAAAAAGAAGTGACGCAGGGGGAGTACGAGCGCTACGTCAAAATGACGAAGCGCGGGAAGCCCTTTGTTCCGGTCTTCGAAGATGACCAGTCGAAGATTTTCAAGCCGGGACTTCCGGCCATGGGGATTTCCTGGGCGGACGCGGAGGCCTATTGCAAATGGGGCGGCAAGCGTTTGCCCACCGAGGCGGAGTGGGAAAAGGCCGCACGAGGCGAGGGGCCTCGGCGGTATCCCTGGGGCGATGATTTCGGATCGGGCCAGGCCAACGTGGATGGGGATGAGGATGGATTCAAGTACCTCGCCCCGCCAGGCTCATTCGAGTCCGGCAGGAGCCCGTATGGGCTGTACGATATGACCGGGAACGTGGCCGAGTGGGTGGCCGATACTTACGACGAGCACTATTACCAAAAGACGCCCTACCGGAACCCGCCGGGGCCTGAAGACGGTCAGCACAAGGTCATCCGCGGCGGGTCCTGGCGGGAGACCCAGCACAAT
>VGXD01000127.1 GCA_016873525.1 Nitrospira sp.
CGGTGGTGAGCAGAAGCCGGTGCCCGGCCGGCAGGCGGACGACGGCGGCATCGTCCCCGATGCCCTGCAGGACCGATCGCGCGGTCCGGCCGAAACGGCGCTGCAAGTCGTGAATGAGTCGAAACTCGCCGAGGCTGCGGACAGAGGGACCGGGGGAGCGGATGGACATGCTACACGGCCGGGGCCAGCGGCCGCGCGCGGCCCGATTGCTTGGCCTTGCCGGCGCGGCCGGTCTCCGCGCGCGTGGCCGCAGGCCGCCGGCCCGCCTGGTTCGGTTTGGAACGCGATGAGGGCGGCCGCCGGAGGGCCGCCTTGATCACGTCGTCCATCGTTTCGGCAAAGACGAGCTTGATGCCGCGCAGCAAGTGTTTGGGAATTTCTTCCAGGTCTTTCGCATTGCGCTTCGGCAGAATCACGGTGGAGAGCTTGGCCCGCTTGGCCGCCAGAATCTTCTCCTTGAGGCCGCCGATGGGCAGGACTCGTCCACGGAGCGTGATTTCCCCCGTCATGGCGACATCGCGGCGGACCGGAATGTTGGCCAGGAGCGAGGCCAAGGCCGTGGCCATGGTGATGCCGGCCGAGGGGCCGTCTTTGGGAATCGCGCCGGCCGGCACATGGATGTGGATGTCCGTTTTGGCAAAGAGGTCGGGGTCGATGCCCAGCAAGGTTTCCCGCGAACGCACGTAGCTGAGCGCCGCCTGCGCGGACTCTTTCATCACGTCGCCCAGGTGGCCGGTCAGGGTCAGTAGCCCCTTCCCTTTC
Organism: Nitrospira sp.; assembly: GCA_016873525.1. Lineage (GTDB taxonomy): Bacteria > Nitrospirota > Nitrospiria > Nitrospirales > Nitrospiraceae > SCVQ01. The sequence continues at coordinate 763 of VGXD01000127.1, forward strand.
ATCGAGGTGGCCTCGATGTAGAGGACGTCGCCGCCGGCCTCCGTCCAGGCCAATCCCGTCCCCACGCCGACCTCGTCTTTTTCCTGCTCCGCTTCCGGGATGAACTTGGGCACGCCGAGAAACTTGTGCAGGTTGGCCGGCGTGATCTCGTAGCACTGGACTTTTCCCTCGGCGATCTTTTTGGCGACCTTCCGCATCACGTTGGCGACCTCGCGTTCGAGGTTCCGGACGCCGGCCTCCCGCGTGTAGTGGAACACGATTTGGCGCAAGGCCGGTTCGGTGATCTGGACGTGCGCGTCGGTGATGCCGTGTTCCGTGAGCTGGCGGGGGATGAGGTACTTTTTGGCGATCCCCATCTTTTCTTCTTCCGTATAGCCGGGGATCGTGATGATTTCCATCCGGTCCCGCAAAGCGGAGAGGATCGGGTCCATGAGGTTGGCCGTGGTGATGAACATGACCTCGGAAAGGTCGAAGGGCACGCCGAGGTAGTGGTCGGTGAAGGCGTTGTTCTGTTCCGGGTCCAGGACCTCGAGCAAGGCGGCCGAGGGATCCCCGCGGAAGTCCATGCCCACCTTGTCCACTTCGTCCATCATAAAGACGGGATTGTTGGTCCCGGCCTGTTTGATGCCCTGGATGATGCGCCCCGGCAGCGCGCCGACGTAGGTGCGGCGATGGCCCCTGATCTCGGCCTCATCGCGGACCCCGCCGAGGCTGACACGGACGAACTCTCTCCCCAGCGCCCGTGCGATGGATTTGCCGAGCGAGGTTTTGCCCACGCCGGGGGGGCCGACGAAGCAGAGGATGGGGCCCTTCATCTTGTCTTTTAATTTCCGGACGGCCAGGAATTCGAGGATGCGTTCCTTGACCTTTTCCAGGTCGTAATGGTCTTCGTCCAGCACCTTGGCGGCGGCCTTGATGTCCAGGTTGTCCGTGGACCTCTTGCTCCAGGGCAGTTCGACCATCCATTCCAGGTAGGTGCGGACCGTCGCCGATTCGGCGGTGTCCGGGTGCATCTTTTCCAGGCGCTTGAGCTGCTTCTCGCATTCCTTCAGCACCTTTTCCGGCATCTTGGCGTCTTTGATGCGCTTGCGGAACTCGGCGACTTCTTCCGCCCGTTCGTCCAGCTCGCCCAGTTCCTTCTGAATGGCCTTGAGCTGCTCGCGCAGGAAGTACTCGCGCTGCGTCTTGTCCATTTCCCCCTTGGCTTGGGCCTGGATCTTTTGCTGCATGGACAGGACTTCGATTTCTTTGGACAGAATGTCGCTGACCTTCCTGAGCCGGGCGATGGGCGCCACCACCTCCAAGACTTCTTGTGTGACCTCCACCTTGAGCCCAAGGTTGGAGGCGGCCATGTCCGCCAAGCGGCCAGGATCTTCCAGGTTCTCGATCACCACCATCACGTCCGGCATCAAGACCTTGCCGAGGTTGACGATCTTCTCGAGCTGTTCCTTCACCGTCCGCATCACGGCTTCGGCTTCGAGCGAGGGGGTGGCCGGCTTGGGCTCGACGATCTTGGCGATGCGCACGGAGTAGTAGGGGTCGGACTGGATGTAGTCCCGCACCCGGCCCTTGGAGAGGCCCTGGACCAGGATCTTGATGCGCTCGTCCGGGAGCTTGAGCATGCGCATGATGATGCCGATCGTGCCGACGTCGTGGATGTCTTCGGGCTTGGGATTCTCGACGTCCAGCGCCTTCTGGGTGGCCAGAAAGATCATGCGATTGCCGGCCAGCGCCGCCTCAATGGCCTTGATCGACATCTCCCGTCCGACGAAGAGGGGCAGGACCATGTAAGGGAAGACCACGATGTCGCGCACCGGCAGGAGCGGCAGCTGATCGGGGATTTCAAGATTCTGGATATCGTGTTCGGTCGGTTCCGGTGGCATAGGCTGGAGATCCTCTCGGGTGCGTATCCGCTGTTAGGTCGATAGGAACGGCATCAACGGTCAATCAAGTCGTCATCGCAACTGCTTCAGATACTGTCGGAACGGCGGCCCGAGCACCGGATTCTTGAGCGCGAAATCGACCGTCGCCTTGAGAAACCCCAGCTTGTCCCCCGCGTCGTGGCGTTGGCCCTGGATTTCCTGCGCATAGATCGGGGCTTGCTGCGCAAGCAGGCGCAGGGCGTCGGTGAGTTGGATCTCGCGATTTTTCCCCGGCGCGGTCCGCTCAAGAAGCGGGAAGATGTCGGGTGAGAGCACGTAGCGCCCGATGATCGCCAAACGGGACGGCGCCTGGGCGGGAGTCGGCTTCTCGACCAGATCCGACACCCGATGCAAGCCCCCTGCGACACGCCGGCCGGCGATGATGCCGTATTGGCTCACGTCGCGGCGCGGTATTTTTTTGACCCCGAGCACGCCGCCGTTGCCGTCATCGTACACCTGGATGAGCTGGGCCAGGGCCGGCACGGGGCCATCGATGATCTCGTCGCTTAAGAGAATCGCAAATGGCTCGTCGCCGATCAGGTGCCTGGCGCAGAGGACGGCGTGGCCCAGTCCGAGGGCTTCGGGTTGCCGCACGTAGCAGAAATTGGCCACTTCGGAGATGCGCCGGATATCTTTCAATATCTGGGCTTTGCCGTTGCCCTTTAAGTTTTCTTCGAGTTCGAAGGAGCGGTCGAAGTGATCCTCGATCGCGCGCTTGCCTCGGCCCGTAATAATAATGATGTCCTCAATGCCGGAGGCGACGGCTTCCTCGACCGCGTACTGGATCAGCGGCTTGTCGACGAGGGGAAGCATTTCTTTGGGAGAGGCCTTGGTGGCCGGGAGGAAGCGGGTTCCCAGGCCTGCCGCCGGGATGATGACTTTGCGAATGGCCACGGAAGACATGGAATGGATAGTATGAGATCGCTTGGAGTATTGTCAAGAAAACGGTCGCCGTCCGGTGCGCGCAACCCGACAGTCCAGGAGCGGAGAAAATCTCTTTACATTGCCGCCGCTAGCCCATATAATTCCTGAGATTTTTCAAACCTTTCATGGGGCTTAGGCTGCCGGTGTGGGATCGGATGACAACCGGCCAATGCAGATGATGACAGGTCTCGCCTTTAGACACAGCAGTCGCATTGGTGAGCGAAGTTCTCCGGCGGATCTTCGGCCTTCCGATCCGGTGGCGGTCGCCGCCGGTCGTGTCCGGCGTCCCCTCATAGAAAGGCTCCAGTGAGCAATCTGACCGGACGGTGGTGGATCGGCTGTGTGTTTGCCTTGGCGGCTGTGCTACTGGTGTTTCCGACGGTGCCTTCCCACGCGCAGGACAGCGCCCAGAAAATCAAGTCCATCGAAATGCGGGGCAATAAGCGCATCGAGGAACCGGCCATTCGCGGCCGGCTCACGCTGAAGGTCGGCGATCCCTACACGAGCGAGTCGATCCGGACGCAAATCCGGGTGATTTACGAGATGGGATTTTTCGAGGACGTGCAGATCGAGGCCGAGCGGGTGACCGGCGGCGTGGCCGTGACCTTCGTGGTGCGGGAAAAACCGTTCATCACCGAAATCGTGTTCGACGGGAACGAGAATCTGAGCGACGACAAGTTGCAGGAAAAGATGACCATCCGGAGCCAGTCCTTTCTGGATCAACAACAGGCCAAGGAGAGCGCCGAAAAGATCCGTTTGGCCTATCAGGAGGACGGCTATTACAACGCCCGCGTGGTTCCCGTCATTCAGGCCTTGGAGGAAGACCGGAAGCGGCTGACGTTTTTCGTCAAGGAAGGCGACCGGGCCAAGATCAAAACGATTATTTTCGACGGCATGAAGGTGGTCAGAAAGAAAGAGCTGTTCAAGGTCATGGCCACCAGGGAGTGGATTTTTCTGATCTCGAAATTTACCGATGCCGGTGTCCTGAAGCGGGAGGAGCTCAACAACGACATCGAGCGGATCAAGGAAGTCTATTTGAACAAGGGCTACTTGAATATTCAGGTCGGGGCGCCGACCCTCGAATTGAGCGAGGACAAACAGTGGTTCACGGTGATCTTCCCGGTCGTGGAAGGGGAACCCTATACGGTCAGCGAGGTGGGATTCCGGGGCAATACGGTGTTCGAGGAGGCGGAGCTGCGGGTGGGGTCGAAAATCACGCCCGGCACGGTCTTCCAACGAGCCAGTATCAGGGAAGAGATCACGAGGGTGACGGAGCTGTACGGAAGCAAGGGCTATGCGTTTACGGATGTCAACCCCGCCGTCACGCCCGATGCCCAGTCCAAAACCGCGAAGATCGTGATCCACATCAAGGAAGGGGACCTCATTCGGGTCCATGAAATCCACATCACCGGCAACGACAAGACGCGAGACAACGTCATCCGCCGCGAAGTTCGGCTGGACGAACAAGACGTCATCGATACGGTGGCGATGAAGCGAAGCTTCCAGCGGCTGAACAACCTCAACTTCTTCGAGACCGTTGAAATCCTTCCCCGGCAGATTGCGCCGGATAAAGTGGATCTGGACGTCAAGGTCAAGGAAAAGCCCACGGGCCAGTTCAGCGTCGGCGGCGGCTACAGCACCCTAGACCAATTGACCGCAGTGGCGGACATCACCGAAGGCAACTTGGGTGGCCGAGGCCAGATGGTGCGGGTTCGAGGCCAGTTGGGGCAACGGCGCACACTGGGGTTGATCACTCTGCGCGACCCCTATTTGAACGATTCGTTAACGTCCGGGCAGATCGACGTCTATCGGACCATGACGAACTACACCACCTACTTCGAAGACAAGAGCGGGATCAGCGGGACGTTGGGGCGGTGGTTTTCCGAGTACAGCTCCGGGAGTTTCTCCCTGGTCGCGGAACGCATCAATTACAAGGACGCTCAGTCGGATGCGCCGGCCATCATTCTTAGTCAGATCGGAAATCAGAGCACGACGGGGTTTCGATCCGCGATATCGCGGGATTCGCGCGACTATTTCATGGACCCGCGAAGCGGCATGAAAAACGCCCTGAACTTCGATGTCGGAACGCGGTACCTCGGCGGCACCAACAATTTTTACAAGGTGACGGTCGATACGCTCAAATATTGGTCGCTGCCCTTTGACCTGCGCCATTCTTTGCGCGGGCGCTTCGGCACCGTGGAAGGGATCGGGGGCAGACCGATCCCGCTGACGGAACGGTATTTCGTCGGCGGCATCAACACGATGCGCGGCTTCGTCTTCGGTCGCGCGGGTCCCGTCACTTCGAGCGGATCGCTCGTCGGCGCCTCGAAGGAGCTGATTTTCAACTACGACTTTATCGTTCCGGTTTCTGCGGAGGCCAAGCTCAACGCCGTCATCTTCTTTGATTACGGCAAAGGCTTCGACGATAATGAGAAGCTGGCTCTGGGCGATCTCCGCAAGGCGGCCGGCCTGGAAGGCCGGTGGATTTCTCCCTTCGGCCCCCTGCGCGTCGCCTACGGGCTGAATCTGGACCCCAAGCCTGGCGAGCGGAAGGGCGTGTTCGAATTTTCGGTCGGGTCGCTGTTCTAATGAGAAGGGTGTCGCAGTCAGCCCATTGCTGATTGCTGAGGGGAGGCCGGGTTTATGGGGTTGAGCGTTGGTGCATGGTGGCAAGGACGGAGGATCGGCGGACAGGTTGCCGGGTTGATGGCGATCGGTCTGGGGCTGGCGGTCTTGGGCTGTGGGACAGT